>NZ_JBFTZN010000095.1:0-18868 GCF_056406775.1 Allobosea sp. P1_A7 | reverse complement strand
TTTCCTTGTCGAGCACATCGAGCTTGTCAGCATCGATCTTGATCGGCTCCTTGCTGTCGCCACCAAGACCGCCAAGAGGCGAATTCGCACCCCCGCCGCCGCGGGCCGGCTTGGCCTTTCCAGCCGCAGGCGGTGTCGCCTGCGCAACCTTGGAGGCATCGGAGCGTGGCTGCGGGGTCTGGGCGACCGCCTCGGCAACGCATGAAAGACTCAGCGCTGCCGCAAGCAGCCATACCGGCTGCCAGCCCTTCGACATCGCAGGATTCACTGATGCAGCTTCGAATGCGGACCGCATATCACTGTCTCGTCCCAGTTGCAGGGGCATTGCCCGGAGAACTACCGTCGACCGCTGCCGGTTCCCGGTTCGGCGCGGCAGGCGCCTTGACCGGTCCTAGCAGTTCCGGAGCCGGCGTGCTGCCTTCGCGTTCAGGTCCGGCCAAGGCGCGAGCCGGTGCATTCTCTATCACGACTCGGACACGGCCGTCGAAGACGATCAGCGCGCCATTGTCCTTCACGTCCAGGGTATCGCCCTCGACGGTGGTCGAACCGAGCAGAACCTTGACCGGCTCCCGCGATACGACGGTCCCCGCCTTGAAATCGATATCGGCGCTGCGCATCCGCATATCATAGCCGGACTCGGTACGGACCTTCACGTCATCGACCAGTTTCAGCTTCTCCTTCTGGGAGTTGAACAGGCCGGTGCGGGCGTTGACCGTGACCCAGCCCTCCTGCTGCATCTGAATCCTGGCTGTCATTGTCGACAGCTCGATTTCGGTCGGATTGCGAATGTCCTGCAGCGCTTCGAGCGCCGTCACCTCGTAGGGCCGGTTGTCCTTGCGATAGCCCGAGAGGCGCGGCGACTCCATCTTGACCTTGCCGCCCGAAATGCCGACGGAACCGATCGACACGCCGGAGACACCAGACAATGGATGCAGGAACGGCGTCACGATCAGGCCGAGCACGGCCCCGACCGCACCGACGGGAATCGCGCGGCGGAGGAAGCGGACGAGCATGGTGTGCCGCTGCGCTGCCTTGAACGCAGCGCGACGTCGACTCGCACGTTTCGATTCGGGGGCGGTCCAGTCGCCCGTTGTCATCGCCACAGTCATGCCCCGCGCAATGGCAGTCGCTAACGGCTTTTTCGTGTCAGCCGGCGAACGACCTGCGGGCCCCTACGCGCTTCGTTCGCGTGGAGACTGACGCAAGAAGACTTAGAATTTGTCAAGCGTGAGCGAAGATGTCGTTCTCGGCCCAGCCGGCAAGATCGAGCTCCGCGCGGAACGGAAGGAAATTGAAACAGGCTTCGGCGAGATGCGAGCGCCCCTCGCGCGCCAGCATGGCCTCGAGCTTCTCGCGCAGGGCGTGGAGATGCAGCACGTCCGAAGCCGCATAGGCCAATTGTGCCTCCGACAGCGTATCGGCGCCCCAATCCGAGGATTGCTGCTGCTTCGACAAGTCGATGCCGAGCAGCTCCCTGACCAGGTCCTTCAGGCCGTGCCGGTCGGTATAAGTCCGCACCAGCTTCGAGGCGATCTTGGTGCAGTAGACCGGGCCGGTGGTGACGCCGAAGGCGTTCTTCAGAACGGCAACGTCGAACCGCGCGAAATGGAACAGCTTCAGCACGGAAGGGTCCGACAGCAGTCGGATCAGGTTCGCAGGCGCAGGACCGTCCCGAAGGATCTGGACCACATCGGCAGAGCCATCGCCGCGCGAGAGCTGGACCACGCAGAGCCGGTCGCGATGCGGGTTGAGACCAAGCGTCTCGGTGTCGATCGCAACGACGGAGCCCGGCAGGAAATCATCCGGCAGATCACCGCGATGCAGACGGATGGTCATGACAAGAACCTCACTGGGCCAAAACACGCGGGACAAGGCCCCTGCCGCAGCTAGCGGGCGCCGAGCCCACGTTCAAGCCTTTTCTGCGCGCCGGGATTGCCGCGGGGCCATGGCGTTAACGCATTCTTCACCCTGAGCTTCAGGGCTGAGGGCCGGCGTGAGACAGTCTGCGAAACGGAATCATCGCCTTGCCGCTTCTCACCCTCCTGACCGGCTTCGAGGGGCGCATCGGACGCCCTGCCTTCTGGTCGGGCACGGCCCTGGTTGCTCTCGCGCTCGTCCTTGCCGACATCGGCAGCGCTCGCCTTGGCGCGGAGCATGGCCTCCAGATCACGGCCTTTGCCGGGGCTTTCGCCCTGTTTCCCTGGTCGGCGCTTGCCGCCAAGCGCGGCCGGGACCGCGGACGGCCATGGTATTACGGGCCGACGCTGGTCATCGCGATCGTACTGTCCGGACTTGGCCCCGGCCATCTCGAAGCAGCAGCGGCCAAAACACTCGGCACCTTCTCCCTGCTGCTCTGGCTCGTTGCGCTGATCGATCTCGGTTTGCTGCCGGGCTGCATTGCGCCCGAGTCCGTTGCAGAGACAGAAGCTGGTGCTAAACCGACGGAATGAAGCCGCTCCCTCCTCCACTTCCCTTCGACCCGCTCGATCCCGTCGCCCTGACGCAGGCGCTCGTGCGATGCCCCTCCGTGACACCAGTTGAGGGGGGAGCACTTGCTCTGCTCGACACCGTTCTGAGCGCGGCTGGGTACTCGGTCGATCGGCCGGTATTCAGCGAGCCCGACACGCCGGATGTCGAAAACCTCTATGCCCGGATCGGCACCGAGGGGCCCGTTCTGGTCATAGCCGGCCATACCGATGTCGTTCCCCCGGGCGACCTCGCGCAATGGTCGCGCGACCCGTTCTCCGGCCAGGTCGAAGACGGTGTCCTGCATGGACGCGGTGCCTGCGACATGAAGGGCGGGCTCGCCTCGATGATCTCGGCTGCGCTGCGCTTCCGCCGCGATTATCCGGATGCGCCGGGCTCGATCGCCTTTCTCGTCACGGGGGACGAGGAATCGGTTGCCGTCAACGGCACCGTCAAGCTGCTGGATTGGGCGAAGGCACGCGGCGAACGCTTCGACCATTGCCTGCTCGGCGAGCCGACCAACCCGGCGACGATGAGCGACATGATCAAGATCGGCCGCCGCGGCTCGCTGACCGGCCGGCTGGTCGTTCACGGCAAGCAGGGCCATGTCGGCTATCCGCACCTCGCAGACAATCCGATCCGCGGCATGGTGCGCCTGCTGGCAGCGCTCGATGCGACGCCACTCGATACCGGAACGGCCTATTTCGATCCGAGCAATCTCGAGGTGACCACTCTGGATGTCGGCAATCCCGCGACGAATGTCGTTCCAGCCCAGGCAAAGGCTGTCTTCAACATCCGGTTCAACGATATCTGGACGCCAGAGAGCCTCGCCGCCGAGCTCGACCGGCGGCTGCGGGACGCTGCCGGCAACCAGGTGCGCTACGAGCTCGAAGTTCAGCCGACGAATGCGGTCGCTTTCCTGACCGAGCCGGGGCCGTTCGTCGCGCTGGTCGCCGATGCGGTCGAAGCCGAGACCGGCACGCGCCCGGCACTCTCGACGACGGGCGGCACCTCCGATGCCCGCTTCATCAAGAGCTATTGCCCGGTCGTCGAGTTCGGCGTGGTCGGCCAGACAATGCATCAGATCGACGAACGGGTCGCGGTCTCCGACCTGCTCTGCCTGGAACGGATCACGCACCGCCTGCTCGAAAGCTACTTTGCTGCAACGCAACAAGGCGCTTGACCCCAAACCGGATACGCCGTTTACTGCATTAGACGAAAGTCTAATGCCACGTATCCGGAGTACCCGGCCATGGCTCTTGCTGCCGATGACGTGCTGCGCTCGCTACGCGGTTCATGGCGCCTGATGACCGACGGCGCCGAGGCGCTGAAGGAACTCGATCTCAGCCGCGACGGGTTCTGGCGCTCCTTTGCCGCGCTCGTGCTCACCGTGCCAGCGCTGGTCGCGATCCTGGCGGCCGAACGGCAGATTGCCGGGCTGTCCAACGCCGGGAACATGTTCGATTCCCCCGCCCTCATTGCCCGCGTGCTGGGCGCCCAGTGCCTGGCGATCATCGCAGTACCGGCGCTGCTGATAGGCCTCGCCCCGAACCTCGCCCATTCGCCGCGGCTGACCAGTTTCGTCATCGCCTGGAACTGGGCCGGCATCGTCTCGGCCAGCCTGATGGCGGTACCCGCCACTGTCTTTGCAATCGGCTGGTCGAACCCCGCCATCGCGACGATGCAGGCGATCGCCTTCGCGGTCATCGTGCTGCGCCTTCGCTATTGCGTGGCGCGTGCCGCCTTCGGCGCGCAAGGCCATGTCGCGCTCGCAATCCTGCTGGCGAGCGTGATGGCCGACTATTCGATCATCCGCGTCTTCGGCCTGGCGGGCATCTGAGCCCGGCTCAGTAATCGACGCCGGCGAGATAGAGCCCGCAGGATGGAGCAAGCGCCGCGCATTGCGAGCGGTCGCGCGCGGCCAGCACCTTGCCAACCTTGTTTTCAGGCCAGCGCCCCGCTCCCACCATCTTCAGACAGCCGACCATCGAGCGGACCTGATGATGCAGGAAGGAGCGGGCATGGGCGTAAATCACGATCTCCGAACCCTCCCGCGTCACATCGAGCCGGTCGAGCGTCCGAACAGGCCCGTTCGCCTGACATTCGGCGGCCCGAAATGTCGTGAAATCGTGGTGACCGACGAGCGCCTTGGCAGCGCGGTCCATGGCTTCATGATCAAGTCTGAAGGGGACATGCCAGAGTCGGTCCCGATCGAGCGCCGGCGGTGCGCGTCGGTCGAGCATGCGGTAGATGTAATAGCGGCGCCTAGCCGAGATGCGCGCATCGAATTCGTCGGACACAGCCTCGGCGCTCAGAACCGCGACCGGCAGATGCTTCAGGCGGGCATTGCTCGCGTCACGCACGACATCGGTGCGCCACTCCTTGTCCAGAACGACATGGGCGACCTGATGCGTCGCATGGACGCCGGCATCGGTGCGCCCGGCGCAGTGCAGGCGGACGGCATGACCACAAAAGGCCTCGACCGCTTCCTCGACGCTCTGTTGAAYCGACGGACCGTTGAGCTGACGCTGCCAGCCGGAGAACGGCGTTCCATCATACTCGATGACGAGCTTGTAGCGGGGCATCAGAATATGATGCCGAAAACTGGGAACCGAACTTTGGGCGACATCATGCGGGCGCCCTAGATCCGATGGCCGGGATCGAGCCGCGCGCCGCGCAGGAATTCGCTCCCGCTCATGGGCGCACGGCCGGCGCGCTGAACCTGAAGCAACCTCACTGCGCCCTCGGCGCAGGCGATCGTGCCCTCACCGTCCAGCAGCGTGCCCGGCTCGGCAGCGCCGCCAGCCAGCGCCGTACGCAGGATCTTGAGCCTCTCCGGCCCCTTTCCGAGATCGACCTCGGCAAAGGCGCCTGGAAAGGGCGAGAGCCCGCGCACGAGGTCATGGACCTGCTGCGCTGGACGCGCCCAGTCCAGCTTCGCCTCGGCATTGGCGATCTTGGCAGCGTAGGTCACCCCCTCGACGGGTTGTGGAGTGAACTGCAGCCCGCCACGCCCGAGCGCAGCCAGGGCGCGCACCATCAGGTCGGCGCCAAGCGAAGCCAGCCGATCATGCAGTTCGCCGGCCGTCATATCGGGGCCGATCGCAAGCTTCTCGACCATGCCGACCGGGCCGGTATCCAGCCCCGCCTCCATCTTCATGACGCAGATGCCACTCTCGGCATCGCCCGCCATGATGGCCCGCTGGATCGGGGCAGCGCCGCGCCAGCGCGGGAGAAGCGACGCGTGCAGGTTGAGGCAGCCCAGTTCCGGCAGATCAAGGATCGCCTGCGGCAGGATCATGCCATAGGCGACGACGACCGCGACGTCGGCCTGATGCGAGGCGATCACCTCGGCAGCTTCGTCGGTCTTCAACGTCTTCGGCGTGAACACCGGAATGCCGAAGCGCTCGGCGGCGCGATGCACCGGGGACGGCTTCAGATCGAGACCACGACCGGCCTGCGCCGGGGCGCGGGTGTAGCAACTCACAACCTCGTGGCCCTGGCCGATGATCTCGGTCAGGGTCGGCACGGCGAAATCCGGCGTGCCCATGAAGATGACGCGCAAACTCATGCGAACAGCGCCGCATTCTGATCGATACGGATCATTCAGGCCGCGCTGTCGCGACGCGCCGCCTTGGCGAAACGCTTGGTGACACGCTCGCGCTTCAGCCGCGACAGGTGATCGATGAAGAGCACGCCATTGAGATGGTCGATCTCGTGCTGGAGGCAGGTGGCGAGCAGGCCGTCCGCCTCGATGTCCTGCACCTTGCCGTCGAGATCGAGATAGCGAACCTTCACCCGCGCCGGACGCTCGACCTCCTCGTAATATTCGGGGATCGAAAGGCAGCCTTCCTCATGGATGTTCAGCTCCTTGGAAGACCAGGTGATTTCCGGATTGATGAAGGTCATCGGCGCCTTCTCCTCCTCCGGCTTGGCGAGGTCGATCGTCAGCAGGCGCAGCGGCACGCCGATCTGGATCGCGGCCAGGCCGATGCCGGGTGCGTCATACATGGTCTCGAGCATGTCGGCGGCGAGCGCCTTGATCTCGGGCGTGACGGCCTCGACAGGTTTCGAGACCTGGCGCAGGACTGAATCGGGCAGGATGACGAGAGGGCGAATAGCCATAGGGCGCTCGAACCGGTTTTTCTTGCTGACGCCGCGGACATAAGCACTTGTTGGCGGGTGGTCAAACCGTTCCGCTTTCGTTCGGCATGCGCACGCGAATCGGCTAATCTGCCGTCATGAACGGAATTGCCTTCACGCTGCTCGAGCGGCCGGTCAGCTGGAGCCAGGCCGCGCTTGCCTTCGCCGGTAGCAGCCTGTTTCTGCTTGTGCTCGTCGCGTTGTCGCTCTGGCGCAGTTCGCGCGGGCGAGCKATCGAGGCCGTCATCGCTGCCGAACGCGCCCGCGAGATGGACGACAAGGTCGCCGAGATGAACCGCATGCAAGCCGAGATGACGGGCCGGATGCAGACGATGGCCGAGATTCTCTCGACGCGGCAGGCCGACCTTGCCCGCCTCGTCGCCGAGCGGATGGATGGTCTGCGCCAGCAGGTCGGCTCCGGGCTCGAGCAGAACGTCAAGCAGACCACGGAGAGCCTCGGCAAGCTGCAGGAACGGCTTGCGGTCATCGACGCTGCCCAGAAGAACCTGACCGACCTGACCAGCGAAGTGGTGACCCTCAAGGACGTGCTCTCCAACAAGCAGGCACGTGGCGCCTATGGCCAGGGCCGGATGGAGGCGATCATCCGCGACGGGCTGCCCGCCGCCTTCTTCTCGTTCCAGCCGACGCTCTCGAACCGGAACCGGCCGGACTGCCTCGTCACCCTGCCAGGAGACGGGCGCGGCCTCGTCATCGACGCCAAATTCCCGCTGGAGAGCTTCACCATGCTGCGCGAAGCGCGTGGCGAGGAGGCAAAGAAGGCAGCGGGCGTGCGCGTGCGCGGCGATGTCGGCCAGCACGTCAAGGATATCGCCGAGCGCTATTTCGTGCCCGGCGAGACACAGGACATGGCCCTGCTCTTCGTGCCGTCGGAATCGATCTATGCCGACCTGCACGAGCATTTCGACGACGTGATCCAGAAGGCCCATCGCGCCCGCATCATGGTCGTGTCGCCGTCCCTGCTCGCCCTGGCGATCCAGCTGATGCAGTCGCTCATTCGCGATGCCCGCATGCGCGAGGAGGCTCGCGTCATCCAGACCGAGGTCGGCAGGCTGCTGACCGATGTCCGCCGGCTCGGCGAGCGGGCCGAGAAGCTCGACCAGCATTTCCGCCAGGCGCAGGAGGATGTCGCCGGCATCCGCACCTCGGCCGGCAAGATCACCAGCCGCGGCGACAAGATCGGTGCGCTCGAATTCGATGAGCCGGCGAAGAGCGAGCCGTCGCTACCCTTCGCCAAGGGGCTGGAGCTGAAGGCCGCCGAGTGATCAGCCGCGGTTGAGCACGGCCGAAAGCTCCGGCTTGACGTTCAGCGTCTGGAAGACGACGCAGTAGCGCTCGGTCAGCTTGAGCAGAGTGTCGAGCTTGTCCTGTGGGGCGTCGCTCTCGACATCGAAGGACAGGCGGATCGCCTTGAAGCCGACGGGCGCATCCTTGACGACGCCGAGCGTGCCGCGGAAATCGAGATCGCCCTCGGCCCTGACCGTTCCCTTCTTCAGTTCGATTTCAAGGGCGGTCGCGACCGCCTTCAGCGTCACGCCGGCGCAGGCGACCAGCGCCTCAAGCAGCATGTCGCCGGAGCAGAGCTCGGCACCGGTTCCGCCGGTCGCCGGGTGCAGCCCGGCCAGGGCGATCGCGCGGCCGGTCTCGACCTTGCAGGCGATATGCTGGTCGTCGAGTTCGCCACGGGCCTTCAGCGTGATAACCGCGGCGTCGGGCGCCTCGCGGTATTTGTCCTTGAGCGGAGCCTGGAGGGCGCGAAGCGCGGTGACGTCCATGGGTCTCAACCTTCTTCAGACGAGCGGCGATGTGCCGCCGTGATAAGCCTGTCGCCGACGCGGGGCCAGCCCCAACCCGGCATGGGCGTCTCGCGCCTCACCACCACATGCCTGCGGTCTCGGCGGCCTTGTGCTGATGCGGCTCTCCGTTCGCGAGGGAGCGATCGAGAGTGCGCAGGACCTCGCGCTTGCTCGCCTCGAAGGCTGGCGAGAGCCTGTCGCGCGGACGGGCGAGAGGATTGTCGAATTCATCGAAGATGCGGCCAGGGTTGGGCTGCATGACGATGATGCGATCGGCCAATGTCACCGCCTCCTCGACATCATGGGTGACCATGACTACGGTCGGCCGGCTCTCCTCCCAGAGCGCCAGCAGATGGCCGTGCAGGCTTGCCCGCGTCGTGGCGTCGAGCGCCGAGAAAGGCTCGTCCATCAGAAGCAGCTTTGGCCGAGTCACCAGGGCGCGCGCGATGGCGACGCGCTGCTGCTGCCCGCCGGACAGTTCGCGCGGCCAGCGCTTCTCGTAGCCGGGGAGCCCGACACGCACGAGCGCATTCGCGACCAGTCCCTCGCGTGCGAAGGGCGTCAGATGCGACAGGCCGAAGGAGACATTCTCGGAGACACTGAGCCAGGGGAAGAGGCGCGGCTCCTGAAAGATCACGCCGACATCGGCGCGTGGCGCCAGGATCGCCTCGCCGTCGAGGCTGACGCGGCCGGCGCTTGGTTGGTCCAGCCCGGCGACGAGCCGCAGCAAGGTGGTCTTGCCGCAACCGGAGCCGCCGACAAGCGCGAGGATCTCGCCGGCGGCCACGGTGGTGGTGACAGCAGACAGTGCCTGTGTGCCGTCAGCATAGGTTTTGGAGAGGCTGTCGAAGCTCAGCATCGAGGATGCCTTTCAGAGCTTGTCGCGACCCAGATCCTGCCAGGCGAGGAAGGGCCGCGTGATGGCGAGAAGCAGGCCATCCGCCAGTTTGCCGAGCACGGCGAAGGCGATGATGGCCGCGATGATGGTGTCGGGACGGCCAAGCTGCTGGCCGTCCACGAGCAGATAACCAAGGCCCTCGCTCGCTCCCATGATCTCGGCCGCAACCACGAACATGAAACCAAGGCCGAGGCCCGAGCGCAGCGCGGTGA
This sequence comes from Allobosea sp. P1_A7, assembly GCF_056406775.1. Classification (NCBI taxonomy): domain Bacteria; kingdom Pseudomonadati; phylum Pseudomonadota; class Alphaproteobacteria; order Hyphomicrobiales; family Alloboseaceae; genus Allobosea; species Allobosea sp. P1_A7. The sequence goes on along the minus strand of NZ_JBFTZN010000095.1, from coordinate 9,335 downwards.
ACCAGGCGGGCAGGATCGCCGGCAGCAGCACCCKCCGCACCATGGCGAAGCGGCCGAGCCGGAAGACGCGCCCAACCTCGATGATCTTGCGATCGATCGAGAGGATCGCCGCCGCCACGCCGAGATAGACGGGGAAGAACACGCCAACGGCAATCAGCGCGATTTTCGACGCTTCGAAGATGCCGAACCAGAGGATGAAGAGCGGCACCCAGGCAATCGAGGGAATCGCTCGCAGAGCCTGCAAGGTCGGATCGAGCACGCTGCGCGCCAGAGGCAGGGCCCCCGTCAGCGCGCCGAGCAGCGTGCCGACAGCCGCTCCCAGCCCGAAGCCGGCGGCAACACGCCAGAGCGTGGCCGACGCATGGGTCAGGAGTTCGCCCGAGACGGCGAGTTGCCAGAGCGTCTTGCCGACCACGCTCGGCGGCGGCATCAGACGACCATTGGCCAAGCCGGCACCGACCAGGAACTCCCAGAGAGCAGCCAGAAGAAGCGGCAGCAGCAGGCCGGCCAAACCGAGGCCGCGGGGTTTCCGGAAGACATCCGGACGCCCCCTACCCTCGGCAACCGTATCGAGTCCCAGCGTGCTCATCGTTCCGGCTTGTGTCTGCTCGTCCGGGCTCAGTTATTGGCGGCAGCGAAGCGACGGTCGAGCAGGCTGTCGACCACCGCCTTGACGTCGGTCGTCGCCGGCAGGACGCCCGCCTCCTTGAGTGCGAGACCAGCAGCAAGGATGGTGTCGGCCTGGGCCTGCCCGATCGCGGAATGGGTCAGTTCGGTGCGGGTAAGCTGGCGCTCGATGACCGCGTCGGAGAGCTTGGTATAGTCGACGAGCACCTTCTTCAGCTCGGCCGGGTTGGCCAACGCATAGGCACGGGCCTCCTCGTAGGCGGCCAGTACCTTGCGGACCAGCGCCGGATGCTCGTTGGCGAAGGCCTCGCGGACATTCAGGATGCCCCAGGTGTTGTCCTCGGCCTTCCGGTGGAACAGCTTTGCACCGCTCTCGACCTCGGCTGCAGCCATCAGGGGGTCGAGCCCGGCCCAGGCGTCGACATCGCCGCGCTCAAGCGCGAGGCGGCCATCGGCATGCTGAAGCAGCACGAGCTTGACGTCCTTCTCGGTCAGCTTGGCCTCAGCGAGTGCCCGTACCAGGAAGATATGCGGATCGGTGCCGCGGGTGACGGCGACGCGCTTGCCCTTGAGATCGGCAACCCTCGTGATCTCGCTCTTGGCCCCGGTAACCAGCGCCGTCCATTCAGGCCGCGAATAGACATAGATCGACTTGATCGGGTTGCCATTGATCTTGCCGATCAAGGCGGCAGCGCCGGCCGTCGAACCGAAATCGATCGAGCCGGCATTGAGGAATTCGAGCGCCTTGTTCGATCCGGCGGATTGCACCCAGCGCACCGTGATGCCCTCGGAAGCGAGTGCCTTCTCCAGCGTGCCACGCTCCTTCAGCACCAGGCTGACGGGGTTGTAGGTGGCGTAATCGATGCGGATTTCCTTCGGCGCCTGGGCATTGGCGCTGAGAGCGCCCAGACCTGCACCGGCCATGGCAAGCCCGGCGAGTACAAGACGGCGGCTGACTGCCTTGATGACGTTCATTGTCGATCCCCATTTCGGTGACGCGAAGGGATCGGGAGAGGTCGAGCCTATCCTACCCCACGCTTTAGCTGCACTTGTTTCGCGCCCGCAAGCTGGTGGCTCAAATCGGCGCGTGTCCTCTTTCTAGGTCCGATCGTTCTGTTTGTCAAACAAACTCAGATAGACTGTTAAATGATATAATACACGTTCTGTTGCGTGTAATTTCTGGTTTCTGGGAATCCCGTCACCATGTTACGAGCGGCTTGGTTCGAAGCCGTCCTGCGCGATATCCGAAGGTCATGCCGTCCGTGTCGATCAGCGCCGATACCCCTTACTTTGCCCTCGCGGAGGTGCTGGCGAACCCTGCCGCCGCCGTTGCCCGGCTGGCGGGCAAGATGCGCAAGGCATCGGCCGCCGATCTGCGGCAGGAACTGGTCGCCTGCCTGCGCCATACACTCGAGGAAGGTCACGCCTCCGCCAAGGAAATCCTGAGCGAGGAGCGCAATGGCCTCGCCTGTGCCCAGCGCCTGTCGGCGATGATGGACGGCATCGTCGGCTGCCTGCATGTGGCGGCGAGCGAGCACTTCTACCCCGCCGTAAACCCGTCCTCCTCCGAGCGCATCGCGGTCGTCGCCGTCGGCGGCTATGGCCGCGGTACACTGGCGCCAGGATCGGATGTCGACCTGCTCTTCCTGTTCCCGCACAAGCAGACGGCCTGGGGCGAGAGCGTGGTCGAAGCGATGCTCTATCCCCTCTGGGACCTGAAGCTGAAGGTCGGCCATTCCGTGCGCTCGGTCGACGACTGCATCCGCGAAGCGCGCGCCGACATGACGATCCGCACCGCCTTGCTCGAGGCCCGCTTCCTCACCGGCGACCGGGCGCTCTTCGACGAGATGGTGCACCGCTTCGACGCCGAGGTGGTCGAAGGCTCGGCGCCCGCCTTCACCGAAGCCAAGCTTGCCGAACGCGAAGCACGCGTGCGCCGCGCGGGATCATCGCGCTATCTCGTCGAGCCCAACGTCAAGGACGGCAAGGGCGGCCTGCGCGACCTCAACACATTGTTCTGGATCGCCAAATACGCCTACCGCGTCCATGACGCCGATGAACWGGTCACCGCCGGGCTGTTCGACCGCAAGGAACTGCTGATGTTCCAGCGCTCGGAGGAGTTCCTCTGGCGGGTGCGCTGCTGGATGCATTTCATCACAGGCCGGGCAGAGGAGCGCCTTTCCTTCGACCTGCAGCGGCAGGTAGCGACGGCGATCGGCTATGCCGGCCGCAGCGGCCAGGCCCCGGTCGAGCGCTTCATGAAGGCCTATTTCCTGGTGGCGAAGGATGTCGGCGACCTGACCGCGATCGTCTGCGCCGCCCTCGAGGCGCGCCAGCAGAAGCCGCGGGCGAGCCTGTCGAGCCTGCTCGGCACCTTCACCAAGCGGCGGCAGGTGCGTGCGCTCGGCCATCCCGACTTCACGCTGAAGAGCCAGCGGCTCAACGTCGTCGACGGCGACGCCTTCAAGCGCGATCCGATCAACCTGCTCAGGCTCTATGAGATCGCCAGCCGAAACGACGTCGCCATTCATCCCGATGCAAGCCGCCTGGTGACGCAATCCCTCAAACTGGTCACGCCGCATTTGCGCAACGACCGCGAAGCGAACCGGATCTTTCTCGATATCCTGACGTCGCGGCGCGCGCCGGAGGCGGTGCTGCGCCGCATGAACGAGTCGGGGCTGCTCGGCCGCTTCGTGCCCGAATTCGGGCGCGTCGTCGCGATGATGCAGTTCAACATGTATCACCACTACACCGTCGACGAGCATCTGATCCGGTCGATCGGCGTTCTCTCCGAAATCGAGGCCGGTGCGCTCGAGGCGGAGCATCCGCTCTCGAACTCGATCTTCCCGACCATCACAAATCGCCGGGCGCTCTATGTCGCGCTGTTTCTGCACGATATCGCCAAGGGCAAGCCGGAAGATCATTCGGAAGCCGGCAGCCGGATCGCGCGCAAGCTTTGCCCACGCTTCGGGCTCAGCGAGGCGCAGACCGAGACCGTCGCCTGGCTGGTCCAGCACCATCTCGACATGTCGACCGTCGCCCAGAGCCGCGACCTCGGCGACCCCAAGACGATCGAGAGCTTCGCGGCCACCGTGCAGACCCTCGAAAGGCTGAAGCTCCTCCTCATCCTGACGGTTGCCGATATCAAGGCGGTCGGGCCCGGCGTCTGGAACGGCTGGAAGGGCCAACTCCTGCGCACGCTCTATTATGAGACCGAAATCGTGCTAGCCGGCGGTCATTCCGGCATCGAGCGCCGCGCGCGCGTCGAACAGAAACAGGATGCGCTGAGGGCGGCGCTGGCCGACTGGGACGAGGAGGAACGCGAGGCCTATCTCGCGCGCCATTACCCGCCCTACTGGATCAAGGTCGACCTGCCGCGTCAGGAGAAGCAGGCGCGCTTCCTGCGCGGGGCCGAGGCGGAAGGGCGCACCACGGCAACTCTGGTCGAGACAGACCAGTTCCGCGGCATCACGGAGCTGACCATTCTGGCGCCCGACCATCCGCGCCTGCTCGCCATCGTCACCGGCGCCTGCGCCGCGGCCGGCGGCAACATCGTCGATGCCCAGATCTTCACGACCACCGACGGCCTCGTGCTCGATACCATCTTCATCTCGCGTGCGTTCGAGCGCGATGACGATGAGCTACGCCGGGCCGGCCGCATCGCCGCCGCGATCGAACGGGCGCTGAAGGGCGAGATCAAGATCGCCGATCTGGTGGCGCAGCGCCGCGCGCCGCCGCCGCGTGGCGCCACTTTCCAGGTCGCGCCGGAGGTGATCATCGACAACGTGCTCTCGACCCGGCACACTGTCCTCGAGGTTTCCGGCCTTGACCGCCCGGGCCTGCTCTACGATCTCACCACCGCGATCGGAAAGCTCAACCTCAATATTGCCTCGGCCCACATCGCCACGTTCGGCGAGAAGGCCGTCGACGTTTTCTACGTGACCGACCTGACCAACGCCAAGATCACCGGCACGGCGCGGCAGCTCAGCATCCGCAAGGCACTGCTGGAGGTTTTCGCTTTTGACCACGAGAAGGCGCAGGGCGGAAAGACGCGCGTGCCCGCCCGTGCTTGATTTCGCGGACCACAAGGCCGATATCGGCCTCGAACGCTGTCGCGCTCCCGAGTGACGACCAGCCCCATGATTTGAATTGGATGAGGCGATGACGCGGAACCCTGCGACCGACGAACCGAAGCCGGACATGGCCGCCCAGATGGCCGCCCAAGAGGCAAACGAGCCGGCCCCGCTCGAGTCCGGGCTCGAAGCCCAGCTCGGGCAGGTCGAAGCCGAGCGCAACGACCTCAAGGACAAGCTGCTGCGCACCCTGGCCGACATGGAGAACCTGCGTCGGCGCACCGAGCGAGAGATTGCCGACGCCAAGGCCTATGCTGTGACGAGCTTTGCGCGAGACCTGCTCGGTTCGGCCGACAATCTGCGCCGCGCGCTTGAGAGCCTGCCGGAGACCGCTCGCACCGAGGGCGAAGCGGCCCTGAAGGCGTTGGTCGAAGGTGTCGAGCTCACCGAACGCGAACTGCTGAAGACCCTGGAACGCCATGGCGTGCGCCGCATCGACCCCCATGGCGAGAAGTTCGACCCACATCTGCACCAGGCAATGTTCGAGGCGCCCGACGCCGGCATCGCCAAGGGCCTTGTCTCGAAGGTCGTGCAGACCGGCTACAAGATCGGCGAGCGCGTGTTGCGGCCGGCCTTGGTCGGCGTCTCCGCCGGCGCTCCGAAGGCGCCTTCGGCCGAGGCCGGCGGCGACACCAATACAGGCCACTGAACCGTGCTGGAGGTTGCCGGCGTTGCCGTCTTCGCATTGACGGGAGCGCTGGTCGCGGTCCGCAAGGGGATGGATCCGTTCGGGTTCATCCTGCTTGCGACCGTCACTGGCGTCGGCGGCGGCACCTTGCGCGATCTCGTGCTCGACCGCGGCGTCGGCTGGGTGCAGGCGCCGTCGGACGTGATCGTCTGCACGATCGTCGCGCTTGCGGCCTGGGCAACGGCCTATTTTCGCCCCGGCACGCTTGATGGCTGGATGGGCAAGCRCATGCTCGTCTGGGCCGATGCCGCGGGRCTTGCGCTTTTCGCGGTCGTCGGCACGCAGAAGGCGCTGATGGCCGGCGTCCCGGTCCTCTCGGCGGTGGCGCTGGGAGCGGTGACCGCCTCCTTCGGCGGCATCCTGCGCGACATCCTCGCCGGCGACAGGCCAATGGTGCTGTGGAGCCGGGATTTCTACGTTACGGCGGCGGCGACTGGTGCAACCATGACGGCGTTCCTGTCCGGTCTCGGCGTCAGCCCGCTCCTGGTAATGCTCGGCGGCATAGCAGCCGGATTTGGCTTGCGCGCCGGCTCGATCCTGCTCGGCTGGTCGTTTCCGAATCTGCCTGGCTCAGGTTCTGCCTGATCAGCCTCACCCTGATCAGCCTCACCCCGATCAGCCTCACCCCGATCAGCCTCCTGGCTTCGTCACGCGCCGCAAGGTCAGATTGATCCGCCCCCCCTGCGGCAGCAGGGCTGACGAGCCCGCCAGTATCCTGTCGATCCCGTGATAGGCGAGGCGCGCCTCGCCACCGAAAAGCAATGCATCGCCCGAGGCAAGTTTCAGCGAGAGGGTCTTGCCGCCGCGTTCCGTGCCGCCGATCCTGAAGACCGCCGTGTCGCCGAGCGACAGCGACAGGACCGGCGCGTCGAACTCCAGCTCGTCACGATCCTGGTGCAGGCCCATCTTCGCGCTCGCCTCGTAGAAATTGACCAGGCAGGCCTCGGGAGGATGCGGGTAGCCGGCAAGCGCACGCCAGGCATCGAGCAGCACGGCCGGCATCGGCGGCCAGGGCGCGCCGGTCTCGGGATGCTGGGCCTGGTAACGATAGCCGGCCAGATCCGACACCCATCCCAGCGAGCCGCAATTGGTCATTCGCACGGAGAACGGCTTGCCGGTCTTCGGCATCCGCGGTGAGAAGAATGGCGCCTGCCGGGCAACCTCGCGCAGTTCGGCCAGCAGCGCCGACTGCATCTGGGGTGAAAGATAGCCCGGCCAATGAAATACGCCGGGAGCGACGGCAAGCCTGGTCACGGGCGCGCCGTCACAGGGTATCGAGGCCGAGGACGTCAGCCATCGAGTAGAGGCCGGGCTTGCGCCCCCTGCCCCAGAGCGCCGCCTTGACCGCGCCTTGCGCAAACAGGCCACGGTCCTCGGCCACATGCGCCAGTTCCAGCCGCTCGCCCGCACCAGCGAAGATGACCTTGTGATCGCCAACGACGGTGCCGCCGCGCAGCGCCGCAAACCCGATCGCGCCGGGCGGGCGGACGCCGGTATGGCCATCGCGCGAGGCGACGCGGGTCTCAGCGAGCGAGACATCCCGCCCCTGTGCCGCGGCCTCGCCGAGCAGCACCGCCGTGCCCGATGGCGCATCGACCTTCATCCGGTGATGCATCTCGACGATCTCGATATCCCAGTCCGTACCCAGCGTGGCAGAAACCTTGCGGACCAGGGCGGCCAGCAGGTTCACGCCCAGGCTCATATTGCCGGAGCGGATGATCGCAGCATGGCGCGCAGCCGCCTCGAGCTTGGCGAGATGGACCGACTCCATACCCGTGGTCCCGACGACGTGGACGATGCGGGCCTGCGCGGCGAGGGCCGCAAAGGCGACCGTGGCCTCAGGCGCCGTGAAATCCAGCACGCCCTCAGCTTCAACGAAGGCCGGCAGCGCATCGTCGGTCACCGGCACGCCCAATGCAGGCAAGCCCGCCAGAATGCCGGCATCCTGCCCCAGCGCAGCGGAGCCCGAACGCTCGATCGCGGCCGAAACGGTGCAGCCCTCGGCCTCCGTAATCGCCTTGATCAGCATTCGCCCCATGCGCCCGGCGGCGCCGACAACGACGAGACGCATGTCGCTCATGAGGGGAAGCTCCTGACCAGTCGGGGATGGTGACGCAGCGGCTATAGAGCATCACCGCATTACGCGAAACCACTCTGCCTTCGTCCCCGGGCAGAGGCGCTCCCCAGGCAGATGCTCGAACAAGGCAACAGACCGGCCCGCACAGCGCCGAAACGAAAACGGCCGGGGAAGCTCCCCGGCCGTCGATCCCTGCTATGATGCCTGTCGCGTCAGGCAGCCTGCTGGATGCCCGAGAGCTTCCAGTCACCGCCGCGCGAGCGCACGAAGGTCCAGTGTTCCGTGACCTCCTGCGGGACGGTCGCGTTGCCCTCGACGATGCGACCGGTGGCGCGCTCGGTCAGCGCGTTGATCAGGCTGAAGCGCATCGCAACGGTTGCGAACTCGAAATCGTCCTCGCGCCAGGCTTCCGAGAGATCGCCCTGCAGCAGCTTGACGTCGGAGACCCGGTCAACCAGCCCCTTGGCGGCGTTCTCGGCAATGTCATCAGCGAAATAGCCGGCCATTTCGGGCGTCAGCTTCTCGCGGAGAACCTGCTGGTTCTCGTTCGAATAGGCCGTGTTCACTTCGCCGAGCAGCCGCTCGAAGCTGCTGAAATCCTCGCCCGCGAGCGTGATCTCGACCGGCTTGGACGCCGCGCGCGGCGCGCCGCCACCGAGGCCGCCCATCGCAGACATGCGCGGATTCGGCTGAGGCTGGGCGGCCTCACGCGACATCGGTCCGCCAGCGGTGGCGAGCTGCGGCTCGGACCGGCGCCGGAAGAAGCGCATCGCGAGGAAGATCAGGCCGCCGATCAGCGCGATCTGCAACAGGAAGCCGAAGATGCCGGCCAGCGAAGCCAGGCCGCTGAAGAAACCCGAGCCCGAAAGCATGCCGAACAGGCCAGCGCCGAGCAGGCCGGCGCCGACGCCCATCATCAGGTTACGTGCCATGGACGGACGCGCCGCCTGTGCGGCAGCACCCGCCGCGCCAGCGGCCGGACCCGCCATCGACGGAGACGGCGTCGGAGCAGCGCTACGCTGGAAAGGCTGTGCGCCCGTCGGCGCTGTATTCGTCGGGGCCGGAGCCGAATTGGTACGCGTGCCGCGGCTGCCGAAACCCTTGCCGCCACCAGGACGAGCCTCGGCCAGCACGGGAACGAGCAAAAGCGCACCAGCGACCACGGCGACGACCCGGCCACGCCGAGCAAGTGAAATCAGTGACATGGTTCCTCCCGGAGCCCCCGTTGGGCCCGCTGCCGCGAAATATGGCGCGCGCCCTGCCCTTGCGCAAGGTCGGGGCGGCGAAGCGCGTGAGCCAAAATAATAATCAATGTTTCATGCGGGGCCCGGAGCCGTGCTAAACTGGCTCATTCGCCCAATCGCCCGTGCGCGGGCCGGCGAAGGAGTGTGCCATGATCCGGATGTCACGGAGGCCGCGCCAGAAAGCATCGCACGCGCTGCGCTGCCTCGCCCTTGCCACGCTGCTCACACTTGCCCCGTTCACTGCACCGAGAGCGGGTGAACCGGCTGTCGCCCTCGATCCACCGCGGCTCGCGCAGGCGCCCGAGCCGCTCTGCTTCTGCTGGAGCGACGGACGGAAGATTGCGGAAGGGCTGACCGCCTGCATCAAGACGACGCAGGGGCGGCGGCTCGCCGAATGCGGCCGGGTCATCAACATGATGTCCTGGCAGATCACGGAGAATCCCTGCCCGGAAAGCTGATCGACCCATTCCGGCATAAGAAAAACGCCGCCGAACCCGTGTTCGGCGGCGTCTTTTTTCAAACGCTCTTGCGGTCCATTCGACTTAAGACTGACGGCAGTCAGAACG
>NZ_JBFTZN010000094.1:0-22596 GCF_056406775.1 Allobosea sp. P1_A7 | reverse complement strand
CTTCTACACACGGGTGCTCGGCTTCCGAAAAACCTTCGAGAACGGTGTCCCCGTCGGCTTCATGATCCTGAAGCGCGATGAAGCCGAACTGCATCTCACCCTGCAGAAGACGCATCCCGCCGCGCCATTCAACGTCGCCCATCTGATGGTCGGAGATGCCGAGGCCCTGCACGCGATTTGCCAGGGCGAAGGGCTGCGTATCATCAAGGGGCTGCGGGACCAGGAATACGGGCTGTGGTCCTTCGTCTTCGCCGATCCGGACGGCAACCGGATCGATGTCGGCCAGCGCCTCTGACCGAAAAAGCAATCCGCGCCGCGCAGAACCGCGCGGCGCGGATCAGGATCAGTAAGTCGCGCGCCCACCCGACAGATCGAACACCGCGCCTGTGGTGAAGCTGTTCTCGGCGGAAGCCAGGAAACCGACCATCGAGGCGACCTCGTCAGGCTGCAGGAAACGGCCGCGCGGGATCTTGGCCAGCATGTAGCCGATATGCTCTTCGCTCATCTGGTCGAAGATGCGGGTCCGCGCCGCTGCGGGCGTGATGCAGTTGACCGCGATATCCTTGTCGGCGAGTTCCTTGCCGAGCGATTTGGTCAAGGCGATCACCGCCGCCTTCGAGGCGGAATAGGCCGAGGCATTGGGGTTGCCTTCCTTGCCGGCGATCGACGCGACCAGCACCAGCCGGCCGTAATTGCGCTTCAGCATTCCGGGTATCACCGCCTGGCAGCAATGCAGCGTGCCGTCGACATTCAGGCGCATGATCTTCGCCCATTCGTCGAGCGGGTATTCCCAGGTCTTCAGGTTGGGGCCCGCGATGCCGGCGCTGGTGACGAGGATATCGACACTGCCGAGGCGAGCCTCGAGAGCGTCGGCCGCCCGCCTCACGGCCGTAGCATCGGTGACATCGATGGCGATCCCGGTCGCCCCCTTGCCGATCTCGCCCGCCGCCTTCGCCGCAAGCGCGCCATCGAGGTCCCAGATCTCGACCTTGGCGCCACTCGCCGCGAAGCGCTCGGCAACCGCACGGCCAATCCCTTGCGCTCCGCCGGTCACAATGGCGACGCGACCGTCTAAATCGATTTGGTTCATGGCAAGCCCCCGGCTGAGAAGTCGGACTGCACGGTAGCGGCCTGATTTCCGCTAGGCCAGCGCGCTCGGTGCCATGCCGGTCTGCGCAAATCGGGGCAGATCAGCGCGTCGACTATTGAGCGTTGAGATAGGCCCGCGCGCTGAACACCGTGCGCAGGAGAATGCCGAGATCGAGCCAGAACGACCAATTGTCGATGTACCAGTGATCGAATGCGACCCGTTTGGCCATTTTCTCGTCCGTGTCGGTCTCACCGCGCAGGCCGTTGACCTGAGCCCAGCCCGTAATGCCCGGCTTCACATTATGGCGCCGGGCATAGAGCGCGATCTGGCGTTGGAACGCGTGATCATGGGCGAGCGCATGCGGGCGCGGCCCGACCAGGGACATCTGACCGGAGATGACGTTCATGAGCTGCGGCAGCTCATCGAGATTGAAGCGGCGCAGCAAGCGGCCGATGCGCGTGATGCGCGGGTCGTTAGGCGTCGCCTGACGAATGACGTCGCCGTCATCGGTCGTCGTCATCGTGCGGAACTTGAAGATCCTGAAGGGCTGCTGGTTGAAGCCGTAGCGTCGCTGCAGGAAGAACACCGGTCCGCGCGAGTCGAGCTTGATCAACGCTGCAATGATCAGCAGAACCGGCAACGCCAGAAGCAGGATGGTCGAAGCGGCAATGATGTCGAAGCCGCGCTTCGCGACGATCGCAGCGGTGGACAGCGCCGGGCGCGTCAGCCGCAGGCTGGCGAACGAGCCGATGCGCACGATATGGGGGCTGTCGAACCGATCCATGATCCGCTCGGGCGCGAGGTGGATCGCGACCGGCAGGTTCATGAAGGCATCGATGCAGGCATCGATCGTCTCCTGATCCGACCAGGGCAAGGCGATGAACACCGCGTCCGGCCGCATCTGCCGGCAGCGCCCTGCAGCGGTGACCAGATCGGCCTTGAGCGCGGCCATCGGATCATTGATGCGGCGCGCGTCGTTGCTGTGCAGGAAAGCGACGTCGACGATGGCGAAGCCCATGTTCCAGGGTTGATGGCGCGAGACGAAGGACATCACGTCGGGTTCACGGCCGATCAGGAACACCCGCTCCGTGGTGATGCGGCCGGTCTTGCTGGCCACTGAAATGATGCGGGCAATGCCGGCACGCGCCAGAGTGATCAGCGGAATGCCGGCCAGATAGGTCACGAGCACGACGGCCCGTGAATAATGATCGACGATCTTGGCGAGGAACGCKACGGCGATGAAGGCCACCATCGTAATGTTCCAGACCGTAAAGGCCGAGGCCATCTGCCCCTTCGCAGAGAGATAATGGCTGAGCTGGTAGCGACCGCGCATCACATTGGTGAAGACGAAGATCGCCGCGATCATCATCGCCAGCTCGCGCGTGATCCTGACATCGCCGAAATGGCCGTAGGCCTGGAGGTGGTAGACCACGGAGGCGAGGGACACGATCGTCAGCACCACGACCGCGTCCGTCAGCGCCGTGACGAGACCGATCCAGTGCCGCCAGGCATTGGCGCGTTCGTCGGCGGCCGCCGCTGCATAGTTCAGATCGTTGACGCTCATCATCGCGGCAGGCTCTCCGGAGCCACAACGGCCTGACGGCCGGCGGCGAGCGCTCCGGAACGGAACAGGACGCTCCCTTCCAATTGCTCTCACGGCTGCGAGCGGCAAGCGCCATGCCGCTCGGTCACGCGCCGGAATGAGACGCCGAGAGCGGAGTTCGGCCGCGACACGAAGGGTCAGGGAATCCGGCTGCAACGACCGACATGACGGCGTCCCGTTATGAGACAGCGCCAATCCCGTTCCGCAACTCCTCGGCAGCCGGTCTGATGGTAGTCAGGGTCAAGGGCTGTTCACCGTCCATCGGGCTTGGCGTGATCCACCGCCGTGAGCGGCCAAGACAGGAACCGAAAACGCCTCGAAATGAACGAGATCGTGACTGCCATTTCATTCTTCGACATGTCATCGCACACGCAGCCAGCCGACCATCCCGACCATGCCCGCCGCGATATCGGCGGCATTGGTGTGGCTGTGCTCGATCGCGCGGAGGCGCTCGCGGTGCTCGACACGGCACTTGCCCGTCACCGCCACGTGAAGCTCGCCTTCTGCAATGCGAACCTCGTCAACCTGGCCGCCGTGGACGCAAGGCTGCAGGCGCAGCTCAAGGACTTCCTGGTGCTTGCGGACGGAATCGGCGTCGATATCGGCTCCCGGCTTCTCTATGGCGCGTCCTTCCCCGCAAATCTCAATGGCACCGACTTCATTCCGGCCCTGCTCGCCGCGCAGAACCGTTCGCTCCGCGTGACGTTGCTGGGCGGACAGCCAGGTGTGGCCGAGCGCGCTGCGGCGCGCCTGACTCAGGATTACCCACGGCACGGCTTCACCGTGCTGAGCCACGGCTATTTTGCTCAGAGCGAAGAGGCCGGGCTTCTGGCGCAGCTGGCCGAAAGCCCGCCCGATCTCCTGCTCGTGGCCTTCGGAAATCCGCTTCAGGAACGCTGGATTGCAGAGAAGATCACGCTCCAGCACGCGACGATCGCTGCAGGTATTGGTGCGCTGTTCGATTTTCTGGCAGGCGAGGTCGAGCGCGCGCCAGACGTCCTGCGGCGTCTGCGGCTGGAATGGCTCTACCGCCTCCTGCTGGAGCCCCGCCGGCTGTGGCGGCGCTATGTGCTCGGCAACCCCGCGTTCCTGCTGCGGATGCTGCGCATCAGGTTCCAGCCCCGCGGTCCGACGCAATGAGCCTCAGCTACGCCATTGCGACGCCGAGCTATGCGGGGGACTTCGAACGCTGCCGGCTGCTCTGCGCCAGCATCGACCGTTTCGTCACCGGCCACACGGCCCATTACCTTCTGGTCGAGGATCGGGACGTCGCGCTGTTCAAGCAGCTGGAAGGTCCGCGACGGCGGGTGATCGCGGAGGCGGAGCTTCTGCCCTCCTGGCTGAAACCCCGGCCCGATCTCCTGAGCCTCGGACGTCGCCGGGTCTGGACGGGCCTCGGTGCCCTGCGGCGCGGTCTGCCGCCGCTGCGCGGCTGGCACGCACAACAGCTGCGCAAGTTCGCCTTTCCGATGAAGAGCCACGAGGACGTGGTGATCTTCGCCGATTCCGACATGATGTTCCTGCGGCCCTTCGACGTCACGCGCCTTGGCCGGGACGGGACGGTCCGCCTCTACCGCAAGCCCGACGGCATCACCGGCGCCATGGCCCAGCATACCGACTGGTGCATGATGGCGGCTCGCCTGCTCGGGCTGCCGGATCCAGCATTTCCCAGCGCCGACTACATCAACAATCTCGTCAGCTGGCGACGGGACGCCGTGCTGGCGATGATGACGCGCATCGAGGAGATAGCCGGGCGCAGCTGGGTCGAAGCGATCGCCACGCACCGGCAATTCTCGGAATACATGATCTACGGCTACTTCGTCGAACGCGTGCTCGGGCTCGAAGCCGCCGGCCACTGGCCGGACGAGCACGAGCTCTGCAAGGTTTACTGGTTTCCCGAAGATGTCGGCGAGCTGGCGACGTTGCGCAGCTTCGAGGACATCCTGGAACCGGGACAGGTCGCGGTCGGCGTGCAATCCTTCATCGGGCAGCCCGTCGAGCGCCTGAAGGCGCTGTTCGAAGCACAGCAGTCCCCATTCAGCGTGCGCGGCCAAGCAACCGATAGGTGACCGTGGCGGAGAGCAGATAGACTGCGCCGAAGACGGCGTTGAACCAGGGGGCCCAGGCCTCTTCCTGGCCGAAGCGAATCATCACCCAGGCGATCAGTGCCGCCTTGAGCGCGGTGATGGCGCAGAGCAGCGCGATACGCGAGCCGGTGCGCTCCCGCGCATAGAGCAACTCGGCGTGATACTCGACGAGGTTGCGGAAGGCAGGCACCGCGAACATCGGCAGGAAGAGATAGGCGGCCTCGGAGACGTTGCGACCGAGCGCGCCGGGAAACGGCATCAGCAGAATGACGATGGCGACCAGTCCGCCGATCGAGACCAACGCGATCGCGAGTTCGACCAGCATCTTGCGTCGCCAGCCGCCGCCGAGGCCGCGATCCTTCATGATCTTCTGGACCAGCATCTGGTTGAAGCTGCGCACCGGCATCGCGGTAAGATCGATGACGCGCATGGCGATGGCATAGAGCCCCGCGGTGCGTTCTCCCGCGAGCGCCAGCATCAGCAGCTTGTCGAGTTCGGATTGGACGTAGAACACGATGTCGGCCGCGCCCGCGAATACGGCATCGGCCATGCGGCGGGGATAGAGCGCCCTAACGAAACGCAGGCGCAGCGGCGGCAGAAACAGCGTCAGCGCGATCACCGCGGACAGGATCGTAGTGCCGAGATAGGCCCAGACCCAGGTTTCCAGGCTCGCATGGCCCAGACCATAGAAGGCAACCGCAGCAAGCGTGCGCAGCGAGGAGCCGATGATGACGAGCAGGGCGGACTGCCTGAAACGCCTCAGGCCGTTATTGATGATGGCGACGACCTCGACGAGGCGCCAGCCGAGCACCTCGGCGACGATGATCAGGGCGAAGGGAAGAAGATCCAGCCGCTCCCTGAACAAGGCGACATAGGCAAGGGCGGCAACTGCAGCGATCAGCGGCAGTGACAGGACGGCAAGCCCGCTGAAGCCGGCGAGATAGGCGCCGAGGAGACGCGGCTTGACCGTGGCGACGCGGTAGACCGGCGAGACGAAACCGAAGGCCAGCAACCGCGAGAGAATGAGTCCTGTCGAGGAGGCCGTCGCGAACAGGCCAAACTCACCAAGGGTCAACGTATTCGCAACGATGAGGAAATATACAAGAGAGATAATGAGACGACCGGCTGAGCCGCTCAGGATCGTAAGGTAGGCGGATATGGTGGCACGATCTGGCGACATGGAGTCCATTGCGGCGGCGGCGAGAGCTGGCTCGGGCCCTGCTCACGCCAAAATTGAGCCCGAACCTCGCTTAACGCAAAGGCATTGAGCGACCCTAAACGAAGCACGGGAAGCGCTGCCCCGCGCAGCTGCCTGAATCGGAACGGAACATGAGCCGCATCACCAGGCGCGACGCGCTGGCCGGAACTGCCGGCCTCGCCCTGGCGTGGCCGAGCGCCGGTCTCGCGCAGGTCGGCCGACCCGCCATTCCATTCGGCTCGGCCGCGCAGATCGAGCCCTTCCGCGCCGACCCGCGCTACCGCGAGGCTTTGAAGACCTATTGCAACGTCATCGTCCCGATGAACGACCTCAAATGGGAAGCGCTCCGGCATGACCGCTCCCGGTTCGACTTCTCCGGAGCCGACGAGCTGGTCGCCTTCGCACGCGGCAACAAGCAGGCCCTGCGCGGCCACGCCTTGCTCTGGGGCATGGCCTTGCCGCCCTGGGCCAAGGAGATGAGCACGAAGGCGGAAGCCGAGCGCGAGCTGATCAGCCATATCGAGACCGTCGTGGACCGCTACAAGGGCGTCATCGCGACCTGGGATGTGGTCAACGAGGTGATCGCCCACGATCCGACCCTCGAGGAGCCCTATCGCGACACGATCTGGCAGCGCCTGCTCGGCCCCGAACATATCGAGATCGCTTTCCGGACCGCGGCCCAGATCGATCCGGAGGCGCGGCTGGTGATCAACGACTATGATTTCGAGGATACCGATCCGCGCATCGTGAGACGCCGCGCCGCGGCTCTCTCGATCATCCGGAACCTGCGCGACAAGGGCATCCCGGTCCATGGGCTCGGCATGCAGGCCCATCTGTACGGCGAACGCGCCATCGATACGCCCGGCTTGCAGCATTTCATGCAGGATCTCGGCACGCTCGGCGTCGATGTCGAGATTACCGAACTCGACGTGATCGATTGGAAGCTGCCGGCTGTATTGCGGGAGCGCGACAGCACCGCGGCAAACCTCGTTTCGACCTTCCTGAATGCGGTGGTCTCCGCGCGCCAGCCCAAGGCGATCGTCACCTGGGGCCTCAGCGACCGCTATTCATGGATCGGAGAGACCTTCGCGCGTAAGGATTCTGCCAAGGCCCGGCCACTCCCCCTCGATGAGGACTACAGGCCGAAGCCGATGATGAAGGTACTTGACCGTTATCGGCTGGGGACGAGCTGAGCGGTGTTGGTGAGTTCGATGTCCGCCGGGGTGACGACCATCATCATCCCGGGCCGGGCAGGTTTGAGTGAAGTGTAGCGTCATGTTCACGACCGAGACCGCCGATGGCGAGCTCAGCAGAACCGAACAGGCCGGCAGCCGCACGGAGCCGGCGGCCGGCGGAGCTGTGCCGTCAGCATTGGCGCGCCTGACCAACCCGGCCTGGCTCTTTCAGACGCTGTGGAGCCGAAAGGGACTGATCATCGCGGCAGCGCTGGCGGGCGCTCTCCTTGCCGCCCTGGCAAGCCTGTTCATTCCGCCGAAATACATCTCGACCGCCCAGCTTTTCATCGATCCGCGCGATCTGCGCGTGCTGCAGAACGAAGTCTCGCCCAATGCGGTCGGCAGCGACCCGACCTCGCTTACGGCCTATCTTGAAAGCCAGGCGCGCATCATCGCCTCGGACAGCATCAAGGCGCGCGTCGTCAAGAGCGAGGGCCTCGACAAGGATCCGGAATTCGGGGGCGAGGCCGCCAAGAGCGGGCTGGGTCGACTCCTCTCCGGCAGCAACAGCACCTCTTCCCGCGATGGATTGCTCTATGCGCTCGCGGCCCTCGACAAGAACGTCACGGTCCGGCGTGGCGAGCGGACCTTCGTGATCGACATCTCGGTGACCTCGCGCGATCCCGATAAGGCAGCGCGGATCGCCAATGCGCTTGCCACCGCCTATCTCGACGACCAGGCTTCCGTCCGTGCCGACGCTGCGCAACGCGCCACCGGCGCGCTGACCGGGCGCCTGGAGGAATTGCGCAACCGCCTGCGCATCGCCGAGGAGAAGGCCGAGAAATACAAGGAGGCCAACAGCCTCGTCGGTGCAGGCGGCAAGTCGATCGGCGAAGAACAACTTACGCTGAACAATGCCCAGCTCGTCGCCTTGCGCACCAGGGTCAGCGAAGCCAAGGCGAAATACGACCAGACGCTTGCGACGCGCGCCTCGAGCATCGAGGCCGGCGCCATACCCGAGGCGGTCGCCTCGAACACCATGACTGCACTCCGGTCCCAGCTGGGCGCGGCGCTCAGCAAGGAAGCCGATCTGCTGGCCTCGCTCGGCTCGCGTCACCCCGCGCTCGCCGCGGCGCGGGCTCAGGTGCGCGATGCGCGCCGGCAGATCAACGAGGAACTTGCCCGGATCGCGCGCGCCGCCAAGATCGAATACGACCGCGCCGTCGATGCCGAGAGGCAGATCGCGCGGCGCGTCGAGGAGCTGACCAGGCAGCAATACAGCGCCGGCCGCGCTTCGGTGCAGTTGCGCGAGCTCGAACGCGAGATCGAATCCTCGCGCGCCGTCTATGACGCCTTCCTGCGGCGGGCACGTGAGACCGGAGAACTGTCCGGTATCGACACGACCAATGCGCGCGTCATCAGCATGGCCATGCCGGCGCTCGAGAAGAGCGGCGTCAGCAGGCGCACCGTCGTCATGCTCGGAGGCATCGCCGGGGGCGGTCTGGGCGCGATCGCCGCACTCGGATTGGCGCTGTTTGGCGGCTCCCTGCCTGCACCGCCTGCCGGGCTGCGCCGCTGGCCATTCCGCAATCGCCACGAGCCTGTTGCCGCTCAGGCATCGCCCCCGCCCGCTCCTGCCGATCCCGTCCCCGTGGTCGCTGCGGCCACGGAGCCGCCTTCCCCTGATGCGGTCGCGGCCCCCGCCAGGACCGGATGGCGGCGTTTCATGGCGATTCAAGGCGGTCAACCAGCCCGTACTCCGGAGGTCGTGCGAGCCCCCGCAGCTCCCCCCTTGGCCTTGCTGGCAAAACTGCCTGCCGTGAGGCATCGACGCTGGCGGCGGGATGGCGAAGTGCGCTCGGTCTTTCAGGCCAAGGCTCATCTCGTCGACGTCATCGACAAGCCGAATGCCTCCTTCGCCCGGGCGATCCGCGGCATCCGAACCGAACTCGCCAGCCAGGGCAGTCCCAGTCGGCGGGTTCTCGTCGTCGGATTGCGCCGCAATGCCGGCGCCTCGACGCTGGCGCTCAACCTCGCGCTCGATGCCGCGCAAGCGGGGTTGCCTGCCATGCTGGTCGATGCCGGCCTCGGCGGAAACAGCCTGACATCGGTCTTCGCGCCGGACGCGCAGGCAGGCGTGCACGAGATCGTCTCCGGCAGCGCCAGCCTGATCCGTGCAGCGCTGCAGGACGAGGGCACCGGCCTGTTCTTCGTGGCGCGCAAGGGGCATCCGGAACTCGTCACAGCCGAACAGATCAGCCACGACTTCTTCGGCGCGGCTCGCCGTTTCGGGCCGGTCTTCATCGATGGTGCCTCGCTGGGTTCCGACGCTTTCGCGGAGCGTTTTGCAGATGCGGTCGACGACATCGTGCTGGTCGTTCGCGAGGGTGAGGTCGGCGCGGGCGAACTCCAGCAGGCAAGTACGGCGCTGGGCCGGAACGCAGCCAAGATCCGCGGCTTCGTCAGCAACGAAGCCTGAGCGCCGCCGTCGCCATCGACGCCAGACAGGACACCGTGATGAAGATCGCGCTTATCGGCACAGGATTCGTGGCCGATTACTACATGACCACGCTGGCCAACCATCCCGGGCTTCAGCTTGCCGGCGTCTATGATCACTCGCCGGACCGCCTCCAGGCGTTCTGCGCCTTTCACGGCACGAGGCCTTATGAGAGCCTGGAGGCCGTGCTCGCCGACTCGCAGGTCGACATCGTCGTCAACCTGACGACGCCCGAAAGCCATTACGAGATCACCAGGCAGGCGCTCGCCGCAGGCAAGCATGTCTATTGTGAAAAGCCGCTGGCCATGCAGCTCGAGCAGGCCAGCRAACTCGTCGCGCTTGCGGATGCAGCTGGATTGACGCTGGCGACCGCGCCGGCGAACGGCCTCAGCGATGCTCATCGGCTGGTGAGAGATGCGCTCTCGCAGGGGGCCATCGGAACGCCGCGGCTGATCTATGCCGCCATGGAGGACGGCCCGGTCTTCCGGGGCAATTGGGCGACCTGGCGGTCGCGTTCCGGCGCACCATGGCCTGGCCTGCATGAGTTCGAGATCGGCTGCACGCTGGAGCATGCGGGCTACGCACTGTCCTGGCTCGTCTCGCTCTTCGGCGCGGTCGAAGCCCTGACCGCGTTCTCCGCGGTGACATTCCCGGACAAGGGGCCCGGCACCGAGACCATCACCATGGCCCCGGATTTCTCGGTCGGCTGCCTCACCTTTCGCTCCGGCCCCGTCGCCCGGTTGAGTTGTGGCCTGGCCGCACCCAAGGACCGCTCGCTGCAGATTCTCGGAGACAAGGGAACGATCACGGTCCGCGACCTTTGGGACAACCGATCCGCAATCCATCTCGAGCGCACGGATGCACCGCGCAGCCTCGCCCGCCTGCTGGCGAACCGCGTCGAGGCGCGGCTCGGCCGCTTCCTGCCCTGGAAGCCGGAGCCCGGCCGCAAACTCGCCTACCCCGCCGCCACGGGCCGGTCCGCGCTGCCGGCTTTCCCCTCGCAAATCGATTTCGCGCGCGGCATCGCCGACCAGGCAATCGCGATTGCGGCGAAGCAGAAGCCCGTCTTCTCGGGCGTGCTCGCACTCCACATCACCGAGCTTGCGCTGGCGTTGAACAATGCCCGCGACCTGCCGCAGCCCTATCGGATGCAGAGCCGTTTCTGATCAGAAGGTTTTGACTGGCGGCTGCGCCAGGACCGTCTCGATGATATTCAGTACGGCCGCGCTTTCGGTGAGCGGCATGGTTGCGCAGCCAGTCTCGCCGCTCCGAACGGCATCCATCACGGCACGGGCCTGGAACTGCAGTCCATTGCCGGCAAAGCTGTAGATCTCTCGGGTGCGTCCCGGCATCGGCAGGCGGTCGAGCAGCTTTCCGGCCGGTCCATTCCGGAGCCGTGGCCCTCGCCACGAGCTCCCAAGTGCCGCGGTGGTATAATGGGTCAGCCGCTGCGCCTTGAGGAAGGGCGCATCCAGACGGATCGCGCCTGCGGCCCCCTCGATCACGAACTGGTTTCCTCCATTGCGATCAAAGCCGCAGGAGAGCTCCGCCACCGCCTCCCGATAGTGCAGGACGATCTCGCAACGCCGGTCGACTCCACTGCGCGCCTCCAACCACCGACCTGTGACGCGCTCGGGACTGCCAAGCCAATGCAAGGCAAGCGAGACCGGATAGACTCCAAGGTCGAATGCCGAGCCTCCGCCCAGCGCGGGGTCGAAGAAGCGGCTGCCGGGGATGTCCTCGCGGACATAGGAGAGATCCGCCCGAATGCGCCGAACCTTGCCGATCCGCCCCGCCGCCACCTGCTCGCGCGCCGCCACCACGGCCGGCAGGAAGCGCGTCCACATCGCCTCCATCGCGAAGACGCGATGCGCCCGGCTCGCCTCGATCACGCTGTGAACATCGGCCGCGGTGAGGGCGATCGGCTTTTCGATCAAGACCGGCTTGCCGGCAGCAATACCCCGGAGGCCCTGTGCGACATGCAAGGCGTTCGGCGTCGCGATGTAGAGCGCATCGATGGCCGGATCGGCGAGAAGGGTCTCGGCATCGCCATAGGCGACGGTAGCGCCGAACTCGGCCGCAAAGGCTTGCGCCTTCTCCAACGCACGGGACTGGACCGCGCCGATCCGCGCGTCCGGCAGCAACGCGAGATCGGCCGCAAACTGCCGCGCGATCACGCCGGTTCCGATAATGCCCCAGCAAAAGCGCTCCGCTCCGATCGGAGCTGCATCACCGCTCGCCATGCCGCACGTCCTAGTTCTTGTCCGGCTTGCGGTACTGCTCGTTGCTGACGCCGAGCTCCGACACCAGGCGACCGAGCGCCACCTGCGCGTGATAGAGCCCGATCGTCGCCGAGCCGGTGCGCAAGCCGAGCGCGAGCCCGCGAAAGGGCGAGGCTGCGAGCAGCGCTAGACTCTTCGCCAGAACCCTGAGCCGCCCCCGCGCCGATGGATCGAGTCGACGCTCGATCGTGGCCGAGATCGCGCCGTTGCGCAGGCTGCGGGCCGCGAGCCAGCTGAATTCCGTGCGGCGCCTCGGCATGGTCTCGCGCATCGCGGCGTCCTGGACCCACCAGAAACGGAAGCCGGCTTCCTTGCTGCGCCGGAAGAAGTCACTGTCGCCGCCGCCGGTGAAATCGAAGCTCTCGTCGAGAAAGGGAAAGCCAAGTGCCTCCAGCACCTCGCGCCGGATCAGGTAGTTGGCGCTCGAGAACAGGATCGGCACTTCGCCCGAGACAGCATAATGCGATCGAAAGACCGGGTGTGCGCTTAGCCAGGCTCGCGATTGATCGTCGAAGACCGGGGTCACCGAGCCGCCGAAGAGCTGGGCCGGCGCAGTTGCCGCAGCACGCAGAAAAGCGTCGAGCCACAGCGGCAGCGCCTCCTCGTCGTCATCGATGCCGAGGACCTGCTTCAGCGCGGGAAGGCGGGTCAGCCCGCAGCGCCAGGCGGCATTATAGGCCTTGCAGTTGCCCTGTCGCGGCTCGACGATGACATATCCCTTGAACAGCCCCGCAGCGTGAAGGGCACTCGCCCGCTCCGCGCCGGCGCGTTCGACGCCTTCGTTCTCGACGACGATGATCGCAAAATCATGCCCGCCTTGCTGCGCGGCCAGAGAGCGCAAAGTGCGCTCCAGCAGCTCCGGCCGCTTGAAGGTCGGCACGCAAATCACGCTTTCGACGCCTTGCAGCGCCGCCTCTGGCGAAGCTGCGACGATCTCGAAGGTCTCGGGTGCATCGAACCCGGGAATGGCGGGGCGTCGCGAGGCGCCTTCCAAATTGCCGGCGGAATGATGGAGGGGGTCAGCCATGGTGCCCCAGCATGCGACATCTCCGCTTAAGGTTCGGTGTCGGCGATCCTGCGCCGGCGCGCACACTCTCACACCTGATGTTCAGGATAGTTCGTCGCCGAACTTGACCCGACCGAACATCTGACGCCTCTCTCACGGCCATCCCTATCGTCAGGATCGGCCCCGTTGCGTCTTGCCTTCATCACCTCGCTGATCCCGGTTGCAAGGCCCGATACCGGCTTCGAGATCGCCAATGCCGCAATCCTCGATGCGCTGCGCTCCGCAGGGCACGAGGTCACCGCCTTCGGTTTCCTGCGCCCGGGCGAAGTGCCGGCCGACCCCTCTCAGGCCATGGTGAWCGGCGCCGTCGATATCGAGAATGCGGTCGCGCCCGCCAGCCGCAAGCTGCAATGGCTCGGATATGCGCTCAGCCACGGCCTGCCTGTCGCCTGCGCCAAGCTGCGGCTCGCCGGAGCCGGCAAACTGGTCGAGGCAGTAAGGGCGCGCGGCCCGTTCGACGCGCTGATTCTCAACTCGGTGATGCTGCCTGGCGCCTTTGCGGAGCTGACCACGCTCGGGCCCTGCGTGCTGGTGGAACATAATATCGAGCATGTCTCCGCCCGGCAGAATGCAGCGCATGCCGGCACCGGGCTGATGAGTTGGCTCTATGCCCGCGAGGCCAGGTTGCTGGAAGCCGTCGAGACGCGGCTCTGGAACGAGGTGAGCTATATCTGGACGCTGGCCGAGGAGGACCGACGCGCACTCGGCCCTGCCGCAGGGAAGGCGGCGGTCCTGCCACTCGTCTCGGGCAGTGGCCCGCAGCCGGCCGCCATGGCGGAGCCGGTCGCACCGGCCTTCGACATCGGCATGATCGGAACCTGGACCTGGCAGCCGAACTTCATCGGTCTCGACTGGTTCTTGCGCGAGGTCGCTCCGCTCCTTCCGACCGATATCTCGGTTGCCGTCGCCGGACGCCTTCCGGCGGAGATGCCACCGGTCCCGACCCAGGTGCGACTGATCGGGCGCGTCGCTGATGCGAATACCTTCCTCCAATCCTGCCATGTGCTGGCCTTGTCGAGCCGAGCCGGAACCGGCGTGCAGCTGAAGACGATCGAGGCGATGCAGCTCGGTATGCCAGCCGTGGCGACGACACTCTCCTGTCGCGGCTTTACAGCCCTGCCGGCGAATTTCTCGCTCGCGGACGAGCCGGTGGCTTTTGCCCAGGCCCTGACCGAACGGGTGCGAAGCGCGCGCGGAGGAATCCCGCAGCGCATCGATGGAGCGGCGTTCATGGCCATCCAGAGGGCTGCCCTGGCGAGCGCACTGGCCGCCGGGCTCGAGGCCGCGCGCCGCTAGATCACGGGGCCGGATATCGTATCAGACCCGACGACCTCATCGTCTGCGTTAGCGTCGGCTTTCCCGGGAATCGCAATCCACTTTTCCGGCCGATGCCTTGGGCGCTACTCGGCCGGCGCGGTCTCGGTCTTGCGCTTGTCGCCGAGGATCAGGCCGAAGACCGGCCCGGCGCCGACCATGACCAGGAAGACGCGAATGATGTGATGGGCCGCGACGAAGGCGACTTCTGTGTGGAGCGCCAGCGCAATCAGGCTCATTTCAGCCAACCCGCCCGGTGAATAGGCCAGGATCAGCGGCACGTGACCATAGATCGAAACCTTCGAGACGCCCCAGGCGAAGGCAATCGTCAGGGCGAGCAGCACCGCCGTCGAGCCGACCGAAAGCAGCAGGACGCGCAGGATGACGCTCGGCGAGGTGCCGACAAAGCGGCAACCGACCGTGACGCCGAGCACGAGCTGGGCTGCGTTGACGACTTGGAAAGGCGGGGCGGAATCGCTCCAGCCGAGGAAATGGACCAGCGCACTGACCACCATCGGGCCGAGCAGGTGCTTGGCCGGCAGCCGCAGCAGATGTCCGAGAATGACCCCGAAGACGCCACAGCCGATAAGCCAGAGCTCGGCGAAAAGCGGTGTCTGCGCCAGCGAGGGGCCGGCATTGCGCGTTGCCGACAGCGAGACACCCTCGATCGACTGAACGATGAACGGCAGGGTCATCACCACAAGCAGAACGCGTGCCGAGTGGATCAGCGCGATGATGCGGGCATCGCCGCCCTTCTCCTCGCCGAGGAGAACCATCTCCATCAACCCGCCCG
The DNA here is from genome assembly GCF_056406775.1 of Allobosea sp. P1_A7. Taxonomy (NCBI): domain Bacteria; kingdom Pseudomonadati; phylum Pseudomonadota; class Alphaproteobacteria; order Hyphomicrobiales; family Alloboseaceae; genus Allobosea; species Allobosea sp. P1_A7. Next base: position 7,491 of record NZ_JBFTZN010000094.1, on the reverse strand, counting down.
GCATGCCGGCGAAAAAGGCGGTCACCCGGTCGAAGCCGGCGACGCGGCGGAAATAGGTGACGCAGCACAGGCCGCAGGCGGTCATGAACAGAACGAGGCCAATCAGCGTCGGCAGCCAGTTCGGCAATTGCGCCWCGAGATCGGGGCGAAAGCCCGCACCGAGCATCACGCCAATCACAGCGCTCATCGGAGGGCGAATGGCGCCCGGCGCGGAGACTGGCGCCTTGAGCAGCGCGGCGACCGTGCAGAACACCATGGAACCCAGCATCCAGGGCAGTGGCAACTTCGCCTGCACGAAGAGCCAGCCGCCGAAGCCGCCGAGCGCAAGGGCGAGGCCAAAACGGCGATAGGGGAAGCGCCGGGGAGAGAGCGAACGCAGACCGCTCACAAAATCGGACAGCAATTCCCGCATGCGTCTGTCGTGCCCTTCAACCCGGCGACGGCCGGAAATGCGTCGATGGTGGCACGGCTCCTACACCGCTTCGGCCGACGCATACAGTCCGCCGATGGAATGTCGGCTCCGCGACCCGAACGGGTCGGCGCATGACGGCCACCTTCCATCACAACCCCGCCATGCCCACTGACCATCTGGTCAGGACGTCGAAGATCATCAATGGTTTCAGGGCATTTGCGATGTGAAGAGCCGGGGGCGCGATCGCGCTCGGCCAATGGTTCGGGCGATGAGCGAAGACCGGCTTTCCGAGCAGCGGCGCGGCTCGGGTTCTGACGACGGTGTCGGCGAGCTGTCGACGCCGTTACGGCACGCATCGCCGGAGGATTCCGAACCTCCAGAGTCAAGACGCGACGAGGCTCCGCCTATCGTGCTGGCCGCCATTCCCGGCGTGATCGAACCCGGCCCTTCCGGCTGGTTCGCCGGCCGCCGGCACCGGCTGAGGCATTGGTGGCGCGGCTCGACACCCAACCTGCGCGGTTCGGTCTACATGCTGTCGTCGATGCTGGTCTATGCGGTGATGGTCGGGCTGATCAAGCATATCGGCTCAGCCATTCCGCTGGTCCAGACGCTGCTGATCCGACAGGTGATCATGAGCGTCATCATCATCGCCTTCGCGGCCAACCAGCTGCCAGCCATGATGCGGACCTCGCGCCTGGGACTGCAGGTCTTCCGCGGGTTGATCACGCTCGCTTCGATGCTCTGCGGCTTCAGCGCCATCATCTACATTCCGCTGGCTCAGGCGACCGCGATCGGATTCAGCCAGGTTCTGTTCGTCACCATCGCCGCGGTGCTGCTGCTGAAGGAGAAGGTCGATGGCCGCCGCTGGGTCGCGACCATCATCGGTTTCATCGGCGTCATCATCATGCTCAATCCATCGGCGCAGGGGCTGAACATCTACGCGCTGATGTCTGTCGCAGGCGCGTTTCTCGGGGCGGGCATCACCATCAGCGTGCGCAAGCTGGCGGCGACGGAACGGACCGACACGATCCTGATCTACCAGGGCATCGTGCTGATCATCGTGCTCGCCGTGCCGACCTGGATCTTCTGGGTCCAGCCGACCGCCGAGCAATGGCTCTCGCTGATCCTGCTCAGCCTTTTCGGCACAGCAGGGCAATGGCTGATCACGCGCGCCTATCAGGTCGGGGAGGCAGCCGCGCTCGCTCCGCTGGATTTCACGCGCCTGCTGCTGGCGAGCTTCACCGGCTTCGTCTTCTTCTCCGAGATTCCGGCGCTCACCACTTGGATCGGCGCCACCTTCGTGATCGGGGCAACGCTCCACACGATGCGCAAGAACGCCCGGCCGCTTGCCCCTCCCGCCTGATCTTCGCGCTCGCTACAGGATGCCCTCGTGATCCATCACCAGCTCGATGCCGGACCGAAGACCTGCCACTGGGGTTTCTTCGACGCTGCCTTGCCGCCCGTTCTGACGATCGCGAGCGGCGACAGCGTCACCATCCGCACGATCAACGGCGGCACGGGAGAGCAGCCGAAATCGGGTTTCCATGTTCTGCCCGAAACTCACGAGATTCACGCGAAGGTCGAGCGCCCGATGCCGGGCCATATCCTCACCGGCCCGGTCGCGGTGAGGGGAGCAAGGCCCGGCCATGTCCTCGAAGTGCGCATCCGCGAGGTCAAACTCCGCACCGATTGGGGCTACACGTTCATCAGGCCTCTCGCCGGCACCCTGCCGGAAGAGTTCGACACCTATAAGCTTGTCCATATCGGGCTCGATGCCGAAAGGAATCTGGCGCATCTGCCCTGGGGCATGGAGCTGCCGCTCGCGCCGTTCTTCGGCGTGATGGGTGTGGCTCCGCCCGCGCATTGGGGCCGGCAGAGTTCGCTGGTGCCGCGCGCCTTCGGCGGCAATCTCGACAACAAGGAACTGGGGCCGGGGTCGACGCTCTATCTCCCCGTCTTCGTCGAAGGTGGGCTATTCTCCTGCGGCGATGGTCACGGCGCCCAGGGCGACGGCGAGGTTTGCGTCACCGCGATCGAGACCGCCCTGGAAGGCACCTTCGAGTTCATCCTGCGCGAGGACTTGAGCTTCACCACGCCGCGCGCCGAGACGCCGACGCATCACATCACCATGGGCATCGACCCGGATCTCGACATCTGTGCTCAGAAGGCGCTGCGCGAGATGATCGTCGTGATCTGCGCACGCACCAAACTGACGCGGGAGGAGGCCTATATGCTGTGCAGCCTCGCGGCTGACCTGCGTGTGACCCAGACGGTCAACGGCTCCAAGGGCGTGCACTGCATGCTGGCGAAGAGCCTAGTGGCCTGACTCCCGGCAAGGCACTGGGAGGAGGAATTGCGCCTCCTCTCCAGGCTTTCGACCCCTATGGCGGGCACGAGGATCAGACCGCCGCCGCGGTACGCTCGAGCTCCTGAGCCAAACTCTCAAGCAACTCGCGGGAGCCGGCCTCGCGCGTGGATACCTCATCCTTGCCGTCGAGGAAGGCAGCCTGTTCGGTATAGACGAGGCGGGTGCCCGATCCGACCGGAATGAGCTCGACCGTCGCCAGCGACGCGGAAATCGGCTCGCCTGCGATCGTCATGGTGTAGGCGGAGACGATACGGCGATCGGGCACGATATCCTGAAAGGTCGTGTCGTTGCTGATCGGCGGTCCGCCCTGATAGCGGAAGCTGCTGCGCTCGGAGCCCCCGATCCGGAAATCGACATCGAAGCGCTCGATGCTCCAGCCTTCGCCCTCGGCAAACCAGCGGCGCTTCTGCGCGGGATCGGCAAAGGCTGCGAAGACCCGGGAGGGGGAAGCGGCATAATCGCGTTCAATGACGAAGCTGGCGTGAGTGACGGCGCGGTCAGACATATTCGTCTCCAAATCAAAACCAGTTGCTTTTTGCAACTGGTTGTAAGCTAGGGAGACTGATCTCATAATGCAAGCGGTATTTGAAAGCCGGCTTTCGGGAGACTGCGCATGACCGACGATCCTCGCTCGGGCTGTCCGATCAACCTCACCCTCGAGGTGGTCGGCGACAAATGGAGCTTGCTCATCATTCGCGACATGATGTTCGGCAACCGTCGGCACTTCCGGGAATTGCTGCTGCATTCCAAGGAGGGCATCTCGTCCAACATCCTGGCCGACCGGCTGAAAACGCTGCTCGACCAGGGGGGCGGGCCCGCCCTCTGGGAAGAGTTCATGGACGAACTGCGCGAAAGCCATCTCGGCCAGCCCAATCCGCGACGCGCAAATCCCGGCTGGCTCAGCGTCGGCACGCGCCTGCGGGCCGCCTATGACGCCGTGGTCGCGCGCAAGGCGGCGGAGGCACTCGCCGACGCAAGCTGAAGGCATGCGTCATCGCGAGCGGCACAGTGTGCAGTCATGATGCAAGGGATGTTCGCGATAGCCGCTAGGCGCGTGGAAACATATGCAGGTAGGGCGCGGCCTCTCGCAGCACGCGCATATAGGACGGGCGCTCCAGCAGCCGGTCGAAATAGGCTGCGACGGCCTTGTGCGTGTCGCGGAACGGGAGCACGAGCTCGGAATAATAGAGCGCCGGCGCGGCAGCGCAGTCAGCCATGGTGAAAGCATCCCCTGCGGCCCAGCGCCGTCCGGCCAGCGTATGCTCGAGCACGTCATAGGCCGTCTGGAGCCGTTTCCTTGCCTGTTCGACGCCGGTCGGATCCTTGCCGTCGGCCGACCTGATGCGGTCACCGACGATCTTCTGCATGGTCTCGTTGAGATAAATGTCGAAGAAGCGGTCCTGCAGCCGGGTTTCGAGCGCGTGTCCGGCATCGTCAGGGATCAGCCGGAGTGCCCCMGGATAGGTCTGGTCGAGATAGTCGATGATGATGCTGGACTCAGGCACGATGCGGCCCCGCGCTTCATCCTGCAGCAGCGGGAATCGGCCCATCGGCCAGAGCTGCAGCAGAGCCATGCGCTGTTCCGGATCACCCAGGTCGACAAGCTTTGGCGTGAAGGGTGTGCCGTTCTCATAGAGCGCGATCACCACCTTCTGGCAGAACGAGGACAGCGGGTGGAAATGCAGCGTCAGGGACATGGTCGAGCCTCCGTGAGACATCAGGCAGCGGCGGACTGGCGCTGCAATTCGCGGGCGAGATTGTCGAGGCCGATGCGGGTGCCGTGTTCCCGTTCCTCCGGACGGTCGTAACCGTCGAGGAAGGCAGCCTGCTCGGTAAAGACAAGCCGCATTTGCGCGCCTTCAGACCTGAACAGAACGGTCGCCAGCGACACCGATATACGCCGCTCGGCCAAGCGCATCGCATAGGCGTAGACGATGCGGCTGCCGGGCACGATATCCTGGTAGACCGCGTCATAGACATGGTCGACGCCGTCGGAATCCCGGGTCGTCGAATGCTCCTGGCCGCCGACCGAGAAGTCGAGCGTATGTGCGCCGGCCGCCCAGTCGTCATGGCAGGCGAACCAGCGCCGCTTGATCGCCGGATTGGCCCAGGCCGCGAAAACGCGGGCAGCGGAGGCGTCATAGACGCGCTCGATGGTGAAGGTGGCGTGCGTGACACTATGATCTGTCATCCCGTGCTCCTCTGCTCGATGCCGGGCTTCCGTCATCCGGCTCGTCCGGATTTTCTGCGAGATAGGCGCCCAGGCGATCGAAGCGCCGCTCCCACAGCATCCGGCGCTCGTTGATCCAGCGTTCGGCGGCGCGCAGGGCCTGGGTCTCGATATGGCAGGTCCGGACGCGGCCCTGCTTCTGCGAGCGGACGAGGCCGCTTTCCTCGAGCACGGCGAGATGCTGCACAACGGCCGACAATGTCATCGCCAGCGGGGCGGCAAGCTCGCTCACGGACGCCGGCCCATCGCACAGGCGTTCCACCATCAGCCGGCGGGTCGGGTCCGCCAGGGCCTGGAACATCAAGTCGAGTTGCGCCGATTGGTGAAGCATACGCTTAAGTAACTTGAGGCAGCGAGTCCGTCCAGAATTATTTTAGCAACTGCTAAAGTGTTGCCGCGAACGGCCGCTGCACGCCATTTGCGTCCAAGGCCCCGGACCGGCTATGAGTCCCGGCACGCCTCCTCAGCGTGCGCCCGAATTCCGCGCCAAAGCAGCCGAGGCTTCCATCATGCGTATCGAGAACGATCCCAAGCTCGACTTCCGAGACGTCCTGATCCGGCCCAAGCGGTCGACACTGGGCAGCCGCGCCCATGTCGACGTCAACCGCACGTTCCGCTTCGCCCATACAGGCAAGGACTGGACCGGCTTCCCGTTGATCGCCGCCAACATGGATGTGGTCGGCACCATGGGCATGGCGCGCGCCTTGCTGAAGCACGGCGCGATGGTGGCCCTGCACAAGCATTACGATGCCGACGATCTGATCGCCTTCTTCAAGGAGAAGGAATCGGCCAACGCCTTCTATTCGCTCGGCACCACCGAGACCGATCACGAGAAGCTGAAGCACGTCCATTCCAAGGCGCCGATCAGCAAGATCTGCCTCGATGTCGCCAATGGCTACACCGAAAAATTCGTCGACACCGTCAAGGCGACCCGCGAAGCCTTCCCGCATGCGGCGATCATGGCCGGCAATGTCGTGACCGGCGACATGACGGAAGCGCTGCTTCTTGCCGGCGCCGACATCGTCAAGGTCGGCATCGGCCCCGGCTCGGTCTGCACCACCCGCAAGATGACCGGCGTCGGCTATCCGCAGCTCTCCGCCATCATCGAATGCTCCGATGCGGCCCATGGCCTGAAGGGTCTGGTCTGCGGAGATGGCGGCTGCACTGTGCCGGGCGATCTCGCCAAGGCCTATGGCGGCGGTGCCGATTTCGTCATGCTCGGCGGCATGCTCGCCGGCCATGACGAATGCGAGGGCAAGATCCGGTACGAGGAGCACGACGGCAAGAAGGTTCCGGTCGCGATGACCTTCTACGGCATGTCCTCGGACACGGCGATGAAGCGCTATTCCGGCGGCGTCGCCAAATACCGCGCCTCGGAAGGCAAGACCGTCGAGGTGCCCTATCGCGGCCCGGTCGAGGGCACGATGCAGGAACTGATGGGCGGCGTGCGCTCGGCGATGACCTATATCGGCGCCGTGCGGCTGAAGGAGATGCCCAAGCGCACCACCTTCATCATGGTCGGCAGCCAGCTGAACACGGTGTTCGGCACCTGAGGCGCTCGCGCGGGCGGCGGCTCAGCCCTCCGTCGGGGTTTCGTCCTCGGTCACCCGGCCATCGACGAGATGGATGCGCCGTCCGATCCGCGCCGCCATCTCCAGGTCATGCGTCACCGCGATCACGGTCTTGCCGCGCTCACGCACCAGCGCGTCGAGAATCGCGAAGACCTGCTCGGAGTTCTTGCTGTCGAGGCTGCCGGTCGGCTCATCGGCGAGCACGAGAGGCGGGTCGTTGGCGAGAGCACGGGCGACCGCGACACGCTGGCGCTGCCCGCCCGAAAGCTGGTCCGGCCGCTTGTCGAGATGGTCGACGAGGCCGAGCGCCTCGAGCAGTTGCGTCGAGCGCTCGCGCATCGCTCCAGACGTCAGGCGCCCGAGCCGGCGCATCGGGATCTCGACATTCTCGCGCACGGTGAATTCCGGCAGCAGGAAATGGAACTGGAAGACGAAACCGAGAGTCTCCAGCCTGATCCGCGCCTTCTCCCGTTCGCCGAGCCCATCGGTGTCGCGGCCGCCGATGCGGAGCAGGCCGGTTGTCGGCCGGTCGAGCAGGCCAAGCAGATAGAGCAGAGAGGATTTGCCCGAGCCGGACGGGCCGGTGATGGCGACGAATTCGCCCTCGCCGATCGTCAGCGTCACATCCTGCACCAGGGTCACGGGCACGGCGGCCGGGAGCACGCGCGTCAGGCCGGCCGCTTCGATCAGCGCCGTCATGTCGCGCCCCGGATAATATCGACCGGGTTGAGCCGCGCCGCCTGCCGCGCCGGCAGATAGCCGGCTATCCCGGCCGAAACCAGGGCGAACCCGGCCGCAATCAGGTAATGCCAGGGGCTCCAGGCCAGCGGCAGCCGCGTGATCTCCTGCACCACTGAGGCCCCCGAGAGTTCGAAGCGGACGAGCGAGAGCGCGAAGCACAGGGCAAGGC
>NZ_JBFTZN010000093.1:0-19002 GCF_056406775.1 Allobosea sp. P1_A7 | reverse complement strand
CAATCGCCTCAAGCACTTCCGCCGCTTCGCCACACGCTACGACCGCAGAACCATCCACTTCACAGGCTTCGTCCACCTCGCCGCAGCAATGATATGGCTACGCTGAATGTCGATCCGCTCTAGATCATCGGACCGGATCTCGCATCCGCTCCGATGATCTGACCTTCCGCGTTTGCATCGGCCTTCCCGCAAACCGCAATTCGGGCCGTTTCCCTAGGTTTCATCGACCCGCATCCGGCGCCCCCAGACGTCGAAAAGCTCGCCGTGGTTCAGGACCAGCCGGTCGCGCTCCAATCCGTCTTCCAGCGAGCGCAAACGCGTGCGGGCGAGCGCGTCGTCGAGTGGGCCGCCCTTCTCTGCGCGGGTCGGAAAAAACGCGACGGCATCCCAGCTCACGCCGGCGCTGCGAAACATCAGGATGATGTCGCCCCAGTCGATCTCGTCGCCGATGACATGGACATAGGTGGAGCGCAGAGGCTCGACCTTCGGCTCGGCAATGCGGACCAGCACGATCAGCGCCGTGAACGGACCCTTTCGGAACGCTTTGGCGAGCCAGGCGTCGAAATCGGTACCCAGCCCTTTAGAAGTCGACACGCGGGGTCTCCGGCATATAGCGCTCGAACAGAGCGTAGAACTCCGTGCCGGTCTCCTCCCGGTACCAGTCCTCGAAGGCGAGCAGGGCGGCCTGCGAACCCCGACCGGGCGGCCCCTCGCTTGCGCTCATCTCGTCCTGTATCGCCTCGAAGACCGGCATCAGCCTGTCGAGGATGAGCGCCTGCCGCGGACCGATCTCGTCCCAGCCGAGCGCACTGGCGACGATGAACCTGGCGCGCGCAGTCGCCTTGTCGGGATCCTCTGCCTCGGCGATGGCTTTGGTCGAGCTGCGCATCAGGTTGAGCCTGCGGAAGGCGTTGGCGCGTTCCCGGGCGAGCACCTCGATCCGCGTGGCCGCCTCGCGACGATACGCGTCCTCGGCCCGCCGGGCAGCTTCAGCCGCTTCCTCGAAGACCGCGATCAGGTTGAGGTCCGGCGCGTCTGTGTCTTCGGTCATGGCGCCTCAGTGAGCTGGCGGAAGAGAATGGGAGTCGAACCCACCAGAGACCGTCTGACGGCCCCTCCCGGATTTGAAGTCCGGACGCCCCACCGGGGACGCTTCTCCTCCATTCGACGCATCAACCGTCAGCGGACCGAACAGGTCGAGCCGCTGACGGTTGATGCGCCTGAGATCGCCGCGGCGGATGGTGACGCCATGGCGATCGAAGAATTCAAGGATCTGGATCGCGACCTTGCGGCCGTTATCGAGCCTGTCGCGAAACTGCGCGGCGTTGAACCCGGCCGGGTCGCGTGCCGCGAGGTCTGCCGCGACGCCGACCATTTCGGAGACCGTATCGCGCAGGAAGAAGTGGTCAAGTGCGAGCTCGTGGACGTCGCCGCGACGCCCGGCAAGGCGGAACAGGCGGCGGATATCCTCCTCGCGGCAACCGAGGATCTGGGCGACGTCGCGTACGCGGGGCGGGCGGAAGCGCTCGCCGCTGCCGATCAACGGCGCGACGCGTGCCCAGAGCGCCTCATCCTGCGGTGTCAGCCTGACTTCGTGCTCGGGCCGCCTGATCCAGGAACCGATGACGACGAGTTCACCGGCATGCGCCAGCCGGGTCAGCGCCGTGCGGAAGACGGCGGCAGGCAAGCGCGGCGTCACGGCCAATCGCAGCMTTTCCAGCCCCATTCCCGGCTGGTCGGGGTGGTCGGCGTGATAGGCTTTCAATATCTCGATCACCGAGCCGGAGAGGTTCTTCCAGCTCTGCGGGAGCATGACCGAAGCACCGATTGGCACAAGGCCGAGCCTGACCGCCAGTGCCTCGGACTGCCCGGGCCCCAGAGCGCGGTCACGCGCGAAGGCCTCCAGCTCGGCATGATAGGGTGGCTCGTCGAGCAGCCTTGCCAGCGCCTCCGCATCGTCGGTCTCGGCTAGGGCGAACAGCTGGGCCTGCCTCTCCGGGCTTCGGCGCCGACGCTCCGGCGCGCGCAAGTCGAGGAAGCGGCCACCGCCGATCGTCCGTGAGGCGCTGGTGTCGCGCAGCACGAAGCGATCAAGCGTGGCGGCCGCGATCGGGCTGTCGAGCACGAGCTGTACCAGCGCCGTCGCGCCGGGCGCGATCTCGCCGCCAAGCAGGACGATGCGGGCGCCCACCTCGGTCGCCGCATGGTGCAGCCGCACCGGTTGCCACATCGCCAGCGGCTTCTTCTCGGATGCGACGATTGTGAGTTCGGCGTCGATCCGCGTGGCCGGAGCATGCAGATGCGAAGCGACAATCATATCGCCACGATGGATCGCGTCCTTTGATATCTCCGACCCCGCGAGATTGAGAGCACAGCGATCGCCGGCCGTACCTCGCTCAGTGGGGAGGTTCTGGGCGTGGATCGAGCGCACGCGTGCCGGGATGCCTGAAGGGGAGACAATGATGCTGTCGCCGACTGCGACCGCTCCGGAGAGGACCGTACCGGTGACGACCGTGCCGGCGCCGGCGAGTGTGAAACAGCGATCCACGGCCAGGCGGAAGGCGCCATCACCACGGCGCATATGCGAGGATTGGGCTCGTTGGCTCAGCATCGCGGCAAGCTCGGCGATACCCGACCCGGTCACGCTCGAGACCGGCAGGATCGGTGCGTCAGGGAATGGCGTATCAGCAAGCAGTATGCCGATCTCGCTGTGCAACGCGGCGAGGCGCGCCGCTTCGACGAGGTCGGATTTGGTGATCGCGACGACGGCTTGGCCAATGCCGAGCAAGCGGGCGATGTCGACATGCTCGCGCGTCTGCGGCATCACCCCGTCATCGGCCGCCACGACGAGCAGCAGCAAATCGATGCCGGAGGCGCCGGCCAGCATCGTGTGCACGAATTTCTCGTGACCAGGCACATCTATGAACCCGACGATCCGGCCATCCCGCTGCGGCCAAAAGGCAAAGCCGAGCGTGATGGTGATGCCACGCTCCTTCTCCTCCTTGAGACGATCGGTATCGACGCCGGTCAGGCGTTTCACCAGCGAAGTCTTGCCATGATCGATATGGCCCGCCGTGCCGATGATCATGGCGCGGCCTCTTCGGGCGCGACGGCCGCGCGCGCTGCCTTGATGAAGGGGGCGGCGAGCAGGCTGCCGCAGCGCTCGGCGTCCAGCAGAAGGCCGAGAGCGCGGGCAGCATCTTTCGTGACGCCTTGGCCGAGCAGTGTCGCGGCGCCGAGCATGGCCTTCGCGTCGGCGTCGCCGGCTTCGGCGCCGCGCTGCCACCACTGCGCCGCCAGCACCGGATTCCGCTCTACGCCGAGCGCCTCGTGATGCATCATCCCGAGCCGGGTCATGCTGGCAGCGATCCCGGCCCCGGCCGCGGCTTCCGCCCAGCGCAGGGCGTCGGGCAGGTCGGCCGCGCTGCCGCTCTCAAGGAGCATCCAGGAGAGCATGTCCTGCGCCGGCGCATCACCCTGTTCGGCCGCGAGCCGGTAGAGCCGGGACGCCTCGGCGTCGCTTTGCGCGACGCCGTCGCCCTTGAAATGCAGGGCAGCGAGATTGCGCTGGCCGACCGGATCGCCGCTTTCGGCCGAGAGCGAGAGCCAGCGCAGCGCGAGCGCCGGATCGGGCTCGACGCCCAGTCCCTCGGCGAAGCAGGCGCCGATATTGTTCTGGGCGCGCGCCAGGCCGGCATGAGCGAGCGGACCCCAGATGGCCAGAGCCGCACCGTAATCTCCACGCTCGACCGCCGCCGAGGCGGCAGCCATCGCCGTAGTGGTGTCGGCCGGCGGCGACCGGTCGCGACGGAGGAGGCGGTCAAGCAAGGGCATCGCYGGCCTCGGGATTCAACAAGGGCAATTGGCCGATGAAGGCGTCCTCGTCCTCAAGGCAGCGCAGGTCGAAGACCAGCGCGCCTTGAGCGATGCGCCCGATCACGGGCAGTGGCAGGGCGCGAAAGGCGGCGGCGAGTTTGTCCAGCGCCGCGCCGGAGGCCTTGCCGGATGGCTTCATCGTGATGCCGGCGCTCGGCAGCGTTTCGAGCGGCAGCGCGCCTGAGCCGATCTGGCTGGAGCAATCGGCGATTTCGACGATCCAGCCGGAGCCAAGAACGTCGGCGACGTGCGGCTGCACGCGCTCGGCCAGGATGCGCAGTGCGGCTACTGGGCGCGTGAACAAGCGCAGCGTCGGCAGCCTGTCGGCCAACCGGTCGGGGTTGCGGTAGAGCTTCAACGTGGCTTCAAGCGCAGCAAGGCGCAGCTTGTCGAGGCGCAGGGCGCGCTTGAGCGGGTTCTTCGCGAGCTGGGCCACCAGTTCCTTGCGGCCAGCGATGAAGCCGGCCTGCGGTCCGCCGAGCAGCTTGTCGCCCGAGAAGGTGACGAGGTCCGCGCCGCCCTTCAGTGCATCCTGCACCGTCTTCTCATGGCGCAGCCCCCAGCGCGCGAGGTCGATCAGCGTGCCGGAGCCGAGATCATCGACGAAGGGGAGGTCATGCTGATGCGCCAGCGCCGCGAGCTCTGCGGGCTCAACGGCAGCGGTGAAACCCTGCACCATGTAATTCGATGTATGGACCTTCATGATCAGCCCCGTCGCGAAGCCGATTGCCTCGGCATAATCGCGCAGATGCGTCCGGTTGGTCGTGCCGACCTCGCGCAGGGTCGCGCCAGCACGCGCCATGATGTCGGGCATGCGGAAGGCACCGCCGATCTCGATCAGCTCGCCGCGCGAGACGATGGCCTCGCGGTCCCGGGCGAAGGTGTTGAGCACGAGCAGCACGGCGGAGGCGTTGTTGTTGACGAGCAGCGCGTCCTCGGCCCCCGTCAGTTCGCGGACGAGGTCGCGGACATGCGCGTCGCGCTCGCCGCGCTTGCCGGCCTCGATGTCGTATTCGAGGTTGGTCGGGGAGCGCATCGCCGTGATGACGGCGTCGATCGCCTCCTCCGCCAGCAGGGCGCGGCCGAGATTGGTGTGCAGCACCGTGCCGGTGAGGTTGATGACCGGTCGTTGCGACGGCCGCTCCTGATCCTCCAGGCAAGCCAGCGCGCGCTCGGCGATCGCCTTGACGGGAGCAGGGTGCGGCGGTTCAGTTTGCCGCATCCGCTCCAGAACCTGACGGACAGCCTGTGTGGTCGCCGGTCGGCCGTGGCGTGCAAGGGCGAGCTCGCAATGCGGACTGCGTAGCACCTCATCCACCGATGGCGGGCGGAAGCGTTCGGGTCGGTTCATCAGGCTCCCTCCGGGAGACGCATGATCAGTAGCCGAGCAGGAAAGGGTTTACGCCGGCACGGCGCCATCCTGCTTCCGAGACCAGAAGGTCGAGGCCGAGGCTCGCGACATCGTCGGCCACTGGCTCCAACTCCGCATCCTTCCGTTGGTTCAGGATCTTCAGGTAGGTCCGGCACTCGTCGCAGGTCTCTGCCTTGATCGTGTCAGCGATCCCTTCGATGGCCTGATAGGCGATGCCCTTGGTCGAGCCGCAGGAGACGCATTTCACCCGGACATGGTTCCACTGCGTTGCGCAAAGCGAGCACTGGACATAGCGAACACCTTCGATGTTCGCCGTGGCCATGACCGCGCTGGCGACAGGCGGGCCGCCGCAGCACGGGCAGACGCCGTCGGCGACGGGCTGGGGCAGGGTGGCGTCGAGCAGCGCAGCGCGCAGAGCTCCAACGACTTGCAGGGCCGCAGCCGCGAAGATGTGTTCGGCGGCAGTCTCTGCAGGCACGGCGTCGTCGAGCACGGCTGCGAACATGGTACCGCGGGCGGCGCTGTCCGCTTCCTTCGCCCGGTTCAACGCGGCGCGAGCAAGCTCCGGCATGATGACGTCTTCGAGCAGAACGAGAAGCCCTGCGAAACAAGTGGACGTCGCCTCGTCCAAGGCCAACTCCGTACGCGGCAGCAGAGGCATCGCGTTGGCCGCTCGGCTCCGTTGTTCGGCGAGGGAGGGCATCGAGGGCGGAGCGATCACGCCCGCCAACTGCTCCTGGGCGGTTGAGAGCGCCGCAAGGAAGGTCAGATAGGGCTGGAGCTGGTGCCCCGGTGCCAGGGCTGCGAAGCGCATGGCGCGCAGCCCGAACATCAAGCGTGGGTCTGGAAGCCGGACGAAGGGGGGCTTGTCGCGTTCGGCGATGCCGACATCTTCAAAGGTCGCAAAATCCTGGCTGTCACTCATCAAGCATCAACCTCACGAACCGCACGGGCCACGTCGAGGCGGAGCAGCCGAAGCTGCCCCGCGAAATTCTATTCCGCCGGACCTATGCCATGACGGCGCGGGGGCACCTGCCGCTCGTCGATGACGCCCTTGCGGGCCTCGCGCCGGAGCCAGAGCCGATGATGCCGGAAGGCCCAGCCACCCGTCACCTTGCCCTCCGTCATCGCGTTGATCGTGCCGCGCACATAGAAGCCGGCATAGATATGGACGATGACGACCAGCAGCATCGCGATTGCCGCGAGTGCATGCACGATATGGGCGAAGCGCTGCTGTTCGATGGTGAAGCTGGTTCCGAAATACTCGTACCAGATCATCAGACCTGTCCCGAACAGGACGAGGATCATCAGCGTCATCAGCCAGAAGACGAGCTTTTGCGCTCCGTTATACTTGCCGATTTCGGGGAGATTCTCCTCGCGCCCGGCCATCACATCGCCGATATGGCGCATCCATTCTGTATCGACACGGGTCCAGAAATTGTAGCGGACCATCTGGACGAACAGGATGGCAAAGCTCAGCAGCAGTACCACGCCGATCCAGGGATGCAGCATCCGTGTATTCGAGCCTCCACCGAAGAAGCTCGACAGGAAGAACAGCGACGGGTGAAACAGGGCGGCCCCGCTGAGCGCAAGCAGGATCAGGGAGATCGCCGTCACCCAGTGATTGACGCGCACGCGGCCGGGGTAGCGGTCGACGGTCGTGCGCTCCTCCTCACGCCTCACGGCCACGGGCTGCCTCCTCGTCGATCAGATGCTCGGCCTCGCGATCTTCCGCACGGCTGACATCGTTGCGTCTTGCGACGGTCGCATGGACGAAGGCGAACATGGCGGCGAAACCCACGACAGCCATGCCGGTATATTTGGTCAGTCCCTTCCAGAGCTCAACGACCTGGCTGATCCTGGGGTTCTGCGGAAGGTTGGCGTAGAGCTGCGGCCTGTCGGCATGGTGCAGCACGTACATCACATGCGTGCCGCCGACGCCCGGCGGATCGTAGATGCCGGCATTCTTGAAGCCGCGGGACTTCAGGTCGGTAATCCGGCCCTCCGCATAGTTCAGCATCGCGGCCTTGGTGCCGAAGACGATCGCGCCGGTGGGGCAGGCCTTGGCGCAGGCCGGCGCCTGGCCAACCGAAACCCGGTCGGAACAGAGCGTGCACTTATAGGCCTTGTGATCGGTCTGGCTGATGCGCGGGATGTTGAAGGGGCAACCCTTCACGCAATAGCCGCAGCCAATGCAGTTCTCGGAGACGAAGTCGACGATACCGTTATTGTACTGGACGATGGCGCCGGGGGCGGGGCAGGCCTTGAGGCAGCCCGGATCGGCGCAATGCATGCAACCATCCTTGCGGATCAGCCATTCCAGATTGCCGCTCTCCGCATTCTCCCATTCGGTGAAACGCATCAGCGTCCAGGTATTCGGCGTCAGATCGTGCGGGTTGTCATAGACGCCGATGTTGAAGCCGACTTCCTCGCGCAGGTTGTTCCATTCAAGGCATGCCGCCTGGCATGCCTTGCAGCCGATGCATTTCGAGACGTCGATAAGCTTCGCGACCTCGAAATCATGCCGAACATCCGGCGGCCTGAAGGTCGTGGCCGAGATGCGGGCGAAGTCCTGACTCTGCAATCCTGCCATCGCCGCCTCCTCAGCTCGTGACCGGCCCGTTGCTCGGCTCGACATTCACCAGGAACGCCTTGAACTCGGGCGTCTCGATGTTGGCGTCGCCGACGAACGGAGTGAGGCTGTTGGGGCCGAAACCCTTCCTTGCCGCACCGGTGAAGCCCCAATGGAGCGGGATGCCGACGATATGGACCGTCTTGCCGTCGCAAATCATCGGCTTGATGCGCTTGGTCACAACGGCCTTCGCATGCACGGAACCACGGTTGGACGAGACCTTCACCCAGCTGCCGGGCTGGATGTTCTTCTCCGCGGCCAGTTGTTCGCTGATCTCGACGMAGAACTCCGGCTGCAGCACCGCATTGACCCAGACATGCTTGGTCCAGAAGTGGAAGTGCTCGGTCAGGCGGTAGGATGTCGCCGCATAAGGGAACTTGTCCGAAGTTCCGAGCGCCGCCAGATCGTCCTTGAAGATGCGAGCGGCCGGGTTGCCGCGGATCTTGGGCGCCATGACATTGGTGACCGGGCTCTCAAACGGCTCGTAATGGGCCGGGAAGGGGCCGTCCTTCATCATGCCCCGCGAGAACAGCCGCGCGGTGCCCTCGGGGTTCATGATGAAGGGGCCGACATCCTGCGGCTTGGCCGCCGGCGCGATGTCCGGCACGTCGAACCCGGTCCAACTGCTGCCATTCCACTCGATCAGCCTGCGCCTGGGATCCCACGGCTTTCCGTCGATATCGGCGGAGGCGCGATTGTAGAGGATGCGCCTGTTGGCCGGCCAGGCGAACGCCCAGTTGGCATAGRCGCCGGTATTGCCGGGGTCACTCGTATCCCGGCGGGCCATCATGTTGCCCCGCTCGGTCCAGGAGCCAGAGTAGATCCAGCAGCCGCACGCCGTCGATCCGTCATCGCGCAGCTGCCCGAACGTATCGACCAACTTGCCCTTCTCCAGCACGATCTTGCTCGGATCGACCGGGTCGGTGACGGTCGAGACGACGTAGCCGTTCATCTCCTTCGCCAGCTCGTCCGGCATCGGATCGTCAGGTATCCGATAGGGCCAGTGCAGGTTGAGGATCGGATCAGGGAAGGCGCCGCCTTCCTTCTGGTAGAGCGCCCGCAAGCGGAGATGGAGCTGCCCCATGATCCAGGTGTCGCTCTTGGCCTCGCCGGGAGGTTCGGCTCCCGGCCAGTGCCATTGCTGCCAGCGGCCGGAGTTGACGAGCGAGCCCTCATCTTCTGCGAAGCAGGTCGTCGGCAGCTCGAACACCTCGGTCTGGATGGCCTCAGGCTTGACGTCGTTGAAGACGCCCTCGTCCTTCCAGAAACGCGATGTCTCCGTCTGCAACGGGTCCATCACGACGAGGAATTTCAGCTTGGAGAGCGAAGCCGTGACCTTGCCCCGATTGGGGAAGGACAGCAGCGGATTGAAGCCCTGGCAGAAATAACCGTTCACCTTCCCCTGGTTCATCAGTTCGAAGGTGCGCAGCACGTCGTAGCCCGGCACGTCGAGCTTCGGCAGCCATTGATAGGCGAAATCGTTCTCCGGCGTCGCCGCATTGCCCCACATCGACTTCAGGAAGCTCACCATGAACTTCTTGTAGTTCTGCCAGTAACTCATCTGGTTGGGGCGCAGCGGCTTGAAGCCGCGCGTGCTCATATAGGTCGTGAAATCGACCTCCTTGTCCGTCGGCAGGGTCAGATAGCCGGGGATCAGGTTCGACATCRGGCCGATATCGGTCAGGCCCTGGATGTTGGAGTGGCCGCGCAACGCATTCATGCCGCCGCCACGCATGCCGATATTGCCGAGCAGCAGCTGCAGCATCGCCATCGAGCGGATGTTCTGCGAGCCCTTGGAGTGCTGGGTCCAGCCGAGCGCATACATCGACGTCATGACCTTGTCGCGCGCCGACGTCTCCGAGATCATCTTGCAGATCGTCAGGAACTTGTCCTTCGGCGTTCCGCAGATGCGTTCAACCATCTCCGGCGTGTAGGCCGCGATGTGGGTCTTCAGGAGCTGGTAGACGCTTCGCGGATGCTGCAGCGTCTCGTCGATCTGCACGTAACCGTCCGGACCGAGCTCGTATTCCCAGCTTGAGCGGTCGTAATCGCGCTTGGCTTCGTCGTAACCGGTGAACAGACCCTCCTGATAACCAAAGCCTTCCTTCACGAGGTACGGCGCGTTGGTGAAGGCGCGCACATAGTCGTGCTGGATCGTGTCGTTAACGATGCAGTACTTCATCACCCCCAGGAGGAAGGCGATATCCGTGCCCTGCCGGATCGGCGCATAGAAATCAGCGACGGACGCCGAGCGCGTGAAACGTGGATCGACGACGATCAGCTTCGCGCCCCGCTGGGCTTTCGCTTCAGTGACCCATTTGAAGCCGCAAGGATGCGCCTCGGCGGCATTGCCGCCCATGATGACGACGAGATCGGTGTTCTTGATGTCCGTCCAGGAGTTCGTCATCGCACCGCGACCGAATGTTGGGGCCAGACTGGCCACCGTCGGTCCGTGTCAAACGCGCGCCTGATTGTCGAACGCCAGCATCCCGGTGCTTCGCACCACCTTGTAGGTCATAAAGGCGGTTTCGTTGGTCGTCGCCGAGGCCGCCAGGAACCCGGTGGACAGCCAGCGATTGACCGTCACACCATCCTGATTGGTGGCGATGAAATTCTTGTCGCGGTCGTCCTTCATCAKCCGCGCTATGCKGTCGAGCGCCTCCGCCCAGCTGATGCGCTTGAAGTCACGTTGGCCGGGGCCGCGATATTGTGGGAATTTCGTGCGCGTCTCGGCATGGACGAAATCGAGCAGGGCCGAGCCCTTGGGGCAGAGGGTACCGCGGTTCGTCGGATGATCCGGATCGCCCTCGATATGGATGATCGCCGAATGGGCGTTTTTCGATCTATCGCCCAGGCCGTACATGATGACGCCGCAGGCGACAGAGCAATAGGGGCAGGTATTTCGCGTCTCGGTGGTTTGCGCCAGCTTGAAGGGGCGCACGGCCTGAGCCAGCGCCTGCTCCGACTCCCCGAACCCCAGCGCTGCTATGGCTGTTCCAGCCAGTCCCGTTCCTGCGCCTCTCAAAAACTGGCGGCGCGATAGCTCTTGAAGCATCCGGACCTCCCAGAAGGCGACATATTCGCCCTTGTTCTCTTTGGAATAGTGAAACTCTGGACCGGCGGCGTCAAGATGACTTTCCGGAAACTGGCGGCCGCGTGCGTATGCCGCTGCGGCACTATTTCGTCCTCTTGTAGATTATATCCATCGCATATTTGGAGTATCGACCGATATTTTGCGCCGATCCTGATCGAATGATATCAACAATATGCAGATATATTAACAAATCGATTGATGACGCTACGTATGACAGCGAGTAACGACTGATAATGTCTACAGCCTGGAGCGCCAAGAACGAAGCCCTGCCTAAATATTGGTCGCATTGCTCGATTATCGTCCGATTTCTACAAATGTTCGGATAGCCTCGCGGTCGCGTTGTCGGGCGACTGCGTCAATCTGCCGGCCCGGGAACCGCGCCTGCATTTGCGACACGGATCGTCGGCTGTCCTACGTAAGGGACCGGGTTTGCCGCAAAACGAATCATGTCGAGGAGAAATCTGCCGTGTGGAAGCATGGCGTTGGGGCCTGGATATCGCAGCGGTGCTCCAACCAGCTTGCAAGAGCGTTGCCATCGCCCTGAGATGTCGCGCCGTGCCTGCGGGTTCGGGCTACCCGCAAGGCGCTTTGCCGTCGGATTGGAGATAGGATTTCAATTCAGCCGGGGTGGAGCTGAACAGGCCAGTGAAATCCTTCTGAGTGACGAATCCGGCTCGCGACAAGAGGCGGATCTGTTCGGCGAGCGGCTCCGGCACGAAGGCAGACGGTTGATAGCCCGAGGTAACGTCATTGCCGCGGCYTCTGTCGGCACTATCGACAGCGACGATCATTCGACCCATCTCGCTTTCGCGGACATTCTTTACCATGGAAATGTGTTCCCGCCGCGCGCGAACGAATTCGCTTAGCCGTGCGACCAAGCGGTTGCGGTATTGGTCGTCGCAAAATCGGTTCTTGTAGATGCGCATCGTGCACGCCAGGAATTCCGCTCCTTTCTCTGGTCCCAGGAATGTCTGCCCGCGTTTTTCCGCGTAGGCTGCGGCATCTCTGCTCGTGGGCTTCATGCAGCGTTCGTGCAGTTCGCTGTCGATCGCACTGAAGCCATCGGCAGTTTGCTGCATCTCAAGCGTCATCATCCAGGACTGGCCGACGATGAACGGCACCGGTCCTTGCTTGTTGTAGGACCGCGCAACCGCAACGGGATCGGAACCGAAGCCCGCAACAACGGCCGGAGCAGTCGGGGGTAGGGGGCTGGAGCTGCGCCCCAGCAAGAAATAGGCGCCAGAAAAGCTCACGAGAATGGCGACCACGCCGATTGCAATGTCGGCCAAGCCTATGCCAGGACCGCCGCTCCCGCCTAGGGGACCGCGAGAGCTTGCCTCAGCGCCACCGCTTTTGACATCCGTGGTCGGAGGCTTCCTCTTACCGAACGACATGGTCTCGATCCCGCTACACTCGTGTTGTCTTATCGGGCAGATGCCGGCGTCCTATCGTGGGCAGACGCTGGTTGCGCCGTACCCGTCCGGATCAATGCGAGTATCCGCCTTCACGCTTCGTTGGCCGATCTCGATCCGGCGTGCGTTCGTGGTCGACCAGACGCGCAAATTCTCTCTGGAGATGCCGAAATAGCGCTGCCATCTGTCCAGCGCCGCGCAGACCAGTCGCTGCCGGGGTCTATCCGTTTGGAAACGGGAATAGTCTCCCGGGCTTGCCACGTCCCCGGCCCCAAAGGCACCGACGCGAAACCCTGCGAGCAGTCCATCCCTGGCTCCGGCGAGATCAAACGCAAACGGTCCTTCGACGCCAATCTTCGCCCGCTGGCTCGGGAGTGCCCCGCTGATCTGCAATAGAGCTGGCCTGTCGGCTATGAGGACGACGGCAGACGCGCCAATGTTGGACAGGTCCAGGGCAATGGCCTGCGGGTCCGATTTGCCGGGGAGCTTGGCCTGCGCCTCAGAGGTCACTGCGGTCGTTTCGGCCGCAGTGACGGCGTGGAAGACGACATGCACCATGTCCGTATTCCTGGCCTCGGCAGATTGCGCGGTCATGCCCTCGAGGCGCTGGAAGAGCCGTTTCAGCGCCTCGGCATCGTCACCGGAGACGACGCCGCTCGCGCGTTGCGCCGATTCGATTTTTGTCAGCAGGGGATCGAATGACGGGGTCGCGCGCCAGAGATGAAAATTCACGGATACGAAGATGCTCGCTGCGGTCACAATCGGCAGCACCAGGACAAGAATGAGCAAGGCATTGGCGACGCGCCCAGCCCGCGTCGCAACCGCGCTGCCGGCCTCCTGCACAGCGGGGTCTTGTTGCTGCTTCCTTCCGAATGACATCGTCCGTTGCCTCAGCCGTCCAATCGGGCGGGAGGATACTGCCTGCCGCGATCCTTACGCTGGGTTAAGCGACCCAGGGTAGAACAGGAAATGGCGCCACGAAATTGAGGGGAGGGCCGTGGCGTGGCCTGATGACGTCCTCACTCAGCCGCAGCAGCCTGATCTGCCGGCTTGTCCTCGAGCGCGGCCGTCATCGCGTCATCGACCTTTTCCAGCCAGATGAATTCGAGCCTCTTGCGGGCATCCTCCGGGATGTCCTCGAAATCGCGGCGGTTGCGGGCTGGCAGCATGACGCGGGTGAGCCCGGCTGCTGCAGCCGCGACGACCTTCTCCTTGATGCCGCCAACCGGCAGAACCAGCCCGCGCAAGCTGATCTCTCCCGTCATGGCGGTGTCGCTTCGCACAGTACGGCGGGTCAGGAGCGAAACCAGCGCGGTGAACATGGCAACCCCGGCGCTTGGCCCATCCTTGGGCGTAGCGCCGGCGGGGACGTGAATATGGATATCGCTCTCGGCGAACATGGCGGGGTCGATGCCCAGTGATGAAGCACGGTTCTTGACCACACTGAGGGCGGCCTGGGCGCTTTCGCGCATCACGTCGCCAAGCTGGCCGGTCAGGATCAGGTTGCCCCTTCCGGGAATGCGGGTCGCCTCGATGAAGAGGATGTCGCCACCAACCGGCGTCCAGGCCAGCCCGGTGGCAACGCCGGGTACGCTTGTGCGCATGGCGACCTCGTTCTCGAAACGGGGCGGACCGAGGATCATCGCCAGATCATCGGCCCCGATGCGAACCTGCGTGGCGCTGCCTTCGGCGATCTGTACCGCCGCGTGGCGCAGTGCGCGGCCGATCTCGCGTTCGCGGCCGCGCACTCCGGCCTCGCGGGTGTAGTCATGGATAATCCGCCGCAGCGATACGTCGTCGATCTCGACCTGCCCAGGCGCGAGACCGTTGGCCTCGAACTGTCGGCGCAGAAGATAACGCCGCGCGATCTGAAGCTTTTCGCTTTCGGTGTATCCGGAGAGGCTGATGATCTCCATGCGATCGAGCAGCGGCCCGGGGATCGTGTCGAGCATGTTGGCGGTGGTGAGGAACACGACGCGGGAGAGATCGAACGGGACGCCGAGATAGTTATCACGGAAGGTCGCGTTCTGCTCCGGGTCCAGCACTTCCAGCATGGCGGCGGAGGGATCGCCCTGGATGCCCCGGCCCATCTTGTCGATCTCGTCGAGCATCATCACGCAATTGCGCGCCTTGGCCTTGCGGATCGCCTGGATGATGTTGCCGGGCAGGGCGCCGATATAGGTTCGGCGATGGCCCCGGATTTCGGCCTCGTCATGGACGCCGCCCAGGCTCACACGCGAAAAGGGGCGCCCCATGGCTCGCGCGATCGACTGACCGAGCGAGGTCTTGCCGACACCGGGCGGGCCGACGAAACACAGGATCGGCGCCTTGCCTCCCGGAGCGAGCTTCCGCACTGCGAGGTATTCGATGATGCGGCGCTTGATCTTGTCGAGCCCGAAATGATCCTCGTCGAGAATCTGGCGGGCGGCAGCCAGATCGATCGGTTTCTCATCGGGGAGGGCCCAGGGCAGCTCGATCAGCCAGTCGAGATAGGTGCGAACCATGCCCGCCTCGGCCGCGGCCTCCGGCAAGCGCTCGTAGCGGCGCAATTCCTTGCGCGCGACCTCTTCCGCTTCCGGCGTCATCCCGGCCCTCGCGATCGCTTCGGTGAGCTCGGCGACCTCCGGCCCTCTGCCGTCCGTCTCACCCAGTTGGCGCTGGATCGCTGCCATCTGCTCGCGCAGGATCGCTTCGCGTTGGCGCGCATCGAGCGATTCCTTGGTCTGGCGGCCGATTTCCTGGGTCAGCCGCAAAACTTCGATCCGCCGGGCCAGGAAATGCGAGATCCTGTCCATGCGCTTGGTGATGTCGATGGTCTCGAGGAGCTCCTGCTTCTCGTCGACCGTGATATCCAGATAGGCGGCGACGAGATCGGCCAGGGCCGTGGGCGAAACGGCCGATTGAAYGGCCGCAAGCAGTTCCTGCGGCACCTGCGGGAGGAGTTGCAGCGCCTCGAGCGCCTGTTGACGCAGATGGAGTGTATGAGCCTCGATCTCCGGTGTGAGGAGATCGGGCTGCTCGATCCGCAACACACGCGCCGCGAAGAAGGGGTTCTCGACCACAAACTCGACCAGGCTGAAGCGTTGCTCCCCTTGCAGGACAAGGTGATGGCTGCCGTCCGGCGTGTTGATATAACGGAGGATATTGGCGACCGTTCCCACCCGGTGCAGGTCCGCAGGCGCCGGATTCTCGATCTCGGAGTCGCGCTGCATCAGAATGCCGACCGGTCGCTCTTCGCGAAGCGCCTGCTGGGCCGCAAGGACCGAACGCTCTCGTCCGATCGTGATCGGGAATACCGTTCCGGGGAAGAGAACCATGTCGCGGACCGGAACGATGATCAGGGCATCGGAAGGCACGGTCGAAGGCGCCGTGGGATGAGCGACCGATGCCGCCGGCTGTTCGGTTTCCTGCTCTCGATCCTCGCTCGGCATGAATCCCTCCCAGGCACCTGTTCGCGAACGGCTCTCGACCTCAAATCGATTTCTGCAGGCTGAGCACCAGGCAGCCATTCGCGTCGCTGCGCGTCACGGCCGCGTAGCGTCCTGGGGGCAGACGGACGCGGCGCTCGAAATGGCCCTGGGGAATCTCAAGCCGATGGATAGTCGCGGTGCGGAGCTCCGAGGGCAGGGTGCGGCGCCCCACCACGACGAGTTCGCCGTCTTCGATGGCGATTTCGACCTGGTCGGTGCACACTCCCGGCAAGGCGACCAGGATCAGGACCTCCGTCTCGAGCTCGAGTAAGTCGACCGGTGGGACCCAGGACACCTGTTGGGCCGCCTGGCGTGGCTGGAAGAACTGTCGGTGCAGATGCTCGGCCCGCGTCAGCATCGCGATCGCTTCCGACCACATCCAGCTCTGATGATCGTCACGCCTCATGTCCGCAGCTCCACTTAAGGTGCTTTCAGCATTCTAGAGCCTAGCCACGCATCATGGCCAGATTGGGCATGAGCTTGCGTCCTGAGCAACAGATAGGGCGTGGCAGAACAGGGCGCCACAGCGTGGCGGAATATAGCGCGCAGGCTGAACCTTGCGACCTCAGGAGCGATCGTCGCTGTAGGAATCCTTCGGCCACTCGTATGAAGTCGAAAGAGCGCTCGCCCAAGCCCACCCGGCACAGCCGAGCGCGCTTCGCTAAGATAAAAAGCAAACCAAACTAGGCCTTTACGGGAATATTCTTACCACTGACTTTCAAGTTGTGAGCGGCTGCATCTCGCGCAGTCATGGTATCGCGGTCCTGCCTTCGAGCCACTACAACGCGCAGCCCGCGCGCAATGAGTTCGCCCGCCTGTCGAAGTTCCAGGCGTTTCTCGAGGCGCTGCAAACCTGGAAATACCATCCGAGGCGCGGCCTTCGCTGAAGCAGCCCACAATGATGGTTCAGGGAGACCGATCGGGTTTTCGGATTCCCGAGCATCCATGCGCATGAGGCGGATGGTTTCCGGATCCACCACTCGTTCCTGCACCACACTGGTGCTGTCAGGACCGGCCGGGCCACGAGAACATCTCTCGGCAGCGCATCGGGGTTGCAGCGGCCAATCGTCCGTCCATGCCAGCAGCAGGGCAGCTTACGCCGCAATGCGACGGCTCAAGCGCTTGTCGCCGTCGGTATGAGCTCCGTCAGTCTCGGATCCGAAGGAGGGCTCGATCGGTGCTCCGAAGGGCGCCGCCTTGATTCGCATAAGACATATTATGGAACCAAACTATATGATCCTCGATCCCCTGATCCGGGCGCGGCCTTGCTTGCCGAATGGCCAGCCGATCAGGAAATCAGTCGATCGATAAATCAAATAGGTCATTCACGACAGCCTCTTATGGCAACGTGCCAAAGTAGATTAGCGACCTCTCCGCTTGCCGATATTCCAACCGTTCGGGACACTGGCTCATTGTCTTGGAGCAGGCTTGATTGATGCGGGACCGCGCGCCTCGAAATGCATGGCAGAGCCATGGTCGCCAGGAATGGATTTCGACCGTCAGCCCGGATACAGCCTGACATGATGGCTGCTTCGGGGAATCGATGACCATGCGCACGTTGCAGGATTGTGCTGAAGCTCTGGCCGGTGGAACGATCACCGCCCGTGCGCTGGTGGAGGAATGCCTCGAACGGATTTCAGATCCGGCGGGCGAAGGTCGACGCGCCTTCATCTCGGTCTCGGCAGTCAGCGCCCGGGCGTCGGCTGATGCCCATGACGGCTTGCGGCGGGTCGGCCGTGCGGCCGGCCCATTCGCCGGCATTCCCTTCGCCGTGAAGGACCTCTTCGACGTTGCCGGCGAACGGAGCATGGCTGGCTCACGTGCACTGGCCGATTGCGCGCCGGCGAAGGCTCATGCGCCGACGATCGCACGCATGATTTCGGCCGGGTTCATCCCGATCGGCCGGACCAACATGACCGAATTCGCCTATTCGGGAATCGGTGCCAATCCACATTATGGAACGCCGCTCAGTCCCTGGGATCGCGCCTCACGCCGCATTCCGGGTGGCAGCTCGTCGGGCTCCGGCGTGGCGGTTGCCGATGGCATGGCACCGGTTGCACTCGGCAGTGACACGGGCGGCTCATGCCGGATTCCGGCCGCGCTCTGCGGCATTGTCGGCTACAAGCCGACAGCGCGACGGGTGCCGCTCGATGGCGTCGTCCCGTTGTCGAGCAGCCTTGRTTCATTGGGGCCGCTCGGCGCCAGCGTGGCCTGTTGCGCCATTGTTGACGGCGTCCTGGCGGCCGACTCTCTTGCGCCGCCGCTGCCACGCCCTATTGCGGGTCTGCGCCTTGCCATCCCGACCCAGATCGTCAGGGATGGCATGGATGCAACCGTGTCCGCCGCTTTCGACCGCGCAGTCAGCCGCCTGAGCGCGCTTGGCGCGCTGATCAGCGATGTTGATTTCGCGCCGCTCGGGGCAATTGGCAAGGCCAACAGCAAGTTCGGCTTCGCGGCGCCCGAGGCTTTCGCCTGGCACCGCGCGCTGCTCGAAACGAAGGGCGAGCTTTACGACCCCCGCGTCAGCAGCCGGATCGCGACCGGCGCACAGGCGCTGGCCGCCGATTATCTCGATCTCGTCCTGGCCCGGCGCGAGATCATCGCGGCAATGGATGCGCTTACCGCAGGCTACGACGCGCTGCTGATGCCGACCTGCCCGATCATGGCGCCGCGCCTGGACGATCTGACGGAGGATCCCGAGTATTTCCGGCTGAACGGGCTGCTGTTGCGCAACCCGAGCCTCGGCAACTTCCTTGATCGCTGCGCGATCAGCCTGCCCTGCCATAAGCTTGGCGAGGCTCCGGTCGGATTGATGCTGACCGGCGAGACCGGCGGCGATCGCACCCTGTTTGCCATTGCCGCCGGGATCGAGGCGGCCTTGCGGCAATGAGTGCTCCAAGAGGGGCGGGCACAGCCCCTCCCCCCGTAGGGCTCTGTTTCAGCGTTCCTTGAAGATCCTGTTGGCGTGGTCTGCGAAGGGTTTCGTCAGGAACGAGAGCGCGGTGCGTTCCTCGGTGGTGATGAAGACCTCGACCGGCATTCCGGGCTGGAGCTTGCGGTCGCCGAGGGCGGCGACGAGATCGCCGTCGATCTGGATCTCGCCGGTGTAGAAATTGGCGCCTCTCGCCGGTGTAGAAATTGGCGCC
>NZ_JBFTZN010000092.1:0-56851 GCF_056406775.1 Allobosea sp. P1_A7 | reverse complement strand
AACCAGGGCCGATGGCGCCGAGTTGCCGCTGCCGGATGATGCCGCCGCGACCAGGAGCGTGGCAGCCGATCCCCTCAGCAGGAAGGACATCCAGGGCGTGTCTGCCCCGGGAAGCCAGGCTGCCAGCAGCAGGATTGCGACGCCCAGGACAGCAACGAGCCAGCGCGGCCCACCCGTGAGCCGAAAGCCCTGCCGCCTCAACAGGGCCAACCCCATCCCGGCGGCGAATTCCAGCACGATCGGCTGCCCCCAGAAGCCGAATGGCAATGGCAGGGGGCCAGACAGAGCCTCGGTCGCAACCAGCACCGCGAGCGCCAGCGTCACCACCAGGACGACTGCGGCCCGCGGCAGGAGGAGCGCTGCGCCGAACAGCACGTAGAACAGCATCTCGTAGTTCAGTGTCCAGCCGAGCGAGTAGACGGGCTGGACGAGACCGGCAGATGAGACGGCCGGCCAGAACAGATAGGATGCCAGAATCTGCCCGAGATCGGGCGCAGCCGAATTGAGCGCACCGGGGAGCAGCAATCCCGCCAGCAGGAACAGCGTCGTCGCCGCCCAGTAGAGCGGCACGATGCGGGCAAGCCGGCGCGTCAGGAACAGGCGAGGCGCATCCTCGCGACCAAAGAGCTCGCCGGACGCATGCACCATGATGAAGCCGGAGACGACGAAGAAGATATCGACGCCGGCCATCCAGGGCACGAGATGGGAGGGCGTGAAACTCGCTCCCGAGCGCTGGGCCAGAGCAAGCGCGTCCGGCTGGACGTGATGCACGGCGACCATGAATGCCGCGAAGGCGCGCAGAACCTGGATGCCATAGAGCTGGGACAAGGAGCGGAAAAGCCCTGACGAGAGGATGCGGCGCTCTGCGCTGATCGCGAAGCGTAGCTGCTACCCGCCGTTCACGGAAACCACAATCGGGCCTTGTCGTCGAGACCAAAGCGGGCCGGAGATGCCGCAATGGCGGCAAGCCCCTGCTCGGCAGCGTCCGGAACCGTGATGACATGCAGGGCGAAGCGCGCCGCAAGTTCTTCCATCGGCGGCTTGCCATTGAACATGGCATGGAGTGCGGCATTGCCCGCAAGCGGCAGGAGACGTGGTACGATTCCGCCGGCGATATAGACGCCACCGGTCGCCTTGAAGATAAGGGCGAGATCGCCGGCAACCCGCGCCAGCAAGCGCCAGAAGCGGATGACCGCCATCAGCGCGGCAGGGTTGCCGTCGAGCGCCAGTGTCGTCACATCAGCGGCGCTGACCCGCGCCTCCTCCATGCCTGTTTCGCTGGCGATGGCGCGATGCAGGCGCACCAGACCATCACCGCTCAAGAGCGCCTCGACCGTGACGCGCGGCAGACCGGCCGCCAGCGCCGGCCAGATCTTCTCCTCCGCCTGATCCTCGGGCCCGACGCCGATATGCCCGGCCTCGGTCGGGATCAATGCGCCCCTGCCATTCCGGCTGACCAGAGCTGCCGCACCAAAGCCGGTCCCGGGTCCGAGCACGAGACGCACTCCCTCCGCCTCGGGCTGCCCCGGCACCAAGGTGACCATGTCCTGCGGCTTCAAGACAGCGAGCGAGGCGGCGAGCGCCTCGAAATCGTTCACCAGCAGCCCCTGCACCAGCCCAAGCTCGGCGGCCATGCCAGGCCCATCGAAATGCCAATTGGCATTGGTCAGCTGGGCAGTACGTCCATCGAGCGGCCCTGCTACCGCAAGAACCGCCGAGCGAGGGCGTGGTTCGAGAGATGCCAGAACTGAGGCCAGCGCTGCATCTGGTGTAGGATAACTGCCGGTCTGGATACGCGCCAGCGGCTCAGGCCGTGCACCGGCGTGCTGCACGAGCGAAAGGCGGGAATTGGTCCCGCCAATATCAGCAACGAGGACCGGGTAGGCAAAGGGCTCGGCGCGCATCGCTCAGGCCTGCTTTTTCCAGTCGGAGAACCAGCCTAGCCCCTCGAGCGTCCCGGCCCTTGGCCGGTACTCGCAGCCGACAAAGCCAGTATAGCCGAGACCGTCGAGTTCAGCGAACAAACGCGGATAATCAGGGCCGAGTGCGTCCGGTTCATGGCGGCCATTGGCGCTGGCGATCTGGACATGGCCGACCAGCGGATAGAGCGCCTTCAGCTTGCCAGAGACATCGCCGTGGATCAGCTCGCAGTGATACATATCGAACTGGAGCCTGACATTGGGCCGCCCTGACTCGCGGATATAAGCCGCGGCCGCATCGAAATCATTGAGGAAATAGCCCGGCATATCCTTGCCGTTGATCGGCTCGAGCAGGAGATCGATGCCCTGCTCGGCGAGCTTGTCGGCGGCATGGGCGAGCGAGGCACGATAGGCCGCCTGGGCTGCCGGATCCCCGGGATCGGCATGTCCCGCCATCATATGCAGGCGCTTGACCCCGGTGGCATGCGCATAGGTCAACGCGGTTTCGACGGAGGC
Source organism: Allobosea sp. P1_A7 (assembly GCF_056406775.1). Classification (NCBI taxonomy): domain Bacteria; kingdom Pseudomonadati; phylum Pseudomonadota; class Alphaproteobacteria; order Hyphomicrobiales; family Alloboseaceae; genus Allobosea; species Allobosea sp. P1_A7. The sequence goes on along the minus strand of NZ_JBFTZN010000092.1, from coordinate 54,416 downwards.
GCGGAATTCCGCCTCCCGGCCCGGAATGGCGGCCATGCCGCGCTCGCCCTTGGCCCAGTCGCCCGGCGGCAGATTGAACAGCGCCTGCTCGAGTTCAGCCCCCGCGAGCGCAAGGCTCACCTGCTCGACCGGGTGTTCATAGGGGAACAGGAACTCCACGGCCTCGAAGCCAGCTTCCGCGGCCGCCTTGAAGCGGTCGAGAAACTCCCACTCGTTGAACATCATCGACAGATTGGCGGCAAAACGCGGCATGGCATCCTCAGGCAAACGAAACGCGCGCCAACCTATCGGGCCGCACGCCCTGCGTCATGTGAGAACGCAACAGAGGCGCTTTGCGTTCCGATGGGAGATCAGCCTCCTCGTCGCGAAGTCAGCCCGGATGACCAGCAGGCGCCGGCGACATCGCGAGGGAGCGCGGGAGCGCTGCTATTTCTTGGCAGGCGCCGCCGGCGGGTTCGGATCCCTGGAGAAATTGCGGAAGACCATGTCCGGCGAAGAGGTATTGTGACGCGAGTGGGTCGTGCGGCCCATCCAGATATCGCTCGCCTTGCCGCCGCTGAAGGGCATCAGCAGTTCCTCGCGCCAGCCCTTGGCTCCGGGCTCGCGTATGGCGATGCGGGCGACGTCGTTGTTGAACTCGGTGACGTACATCGAGCGCAGCGCCACAAAGGCCTTGCCGCCGGTAACCGGCTTGTCGAGCACGGCATCCAGCACCATGCGGTTCTCGTCGACGCTGTCGAGCTTGAGCGTCGCAGCCGAGCCATCCTTGAAGTTCATCTTGAAGGAGGTCGTCTTCGGGTCGAACTCGATCTCCTTGATGTTCACCACCGGCCTTGCGCCATCCTGTTCGATCGGTCCGAACAGGAAGGATGAGCCGTAGGAGGAGAAGCCGAGATGCTGCGGCGGCATCGGCCGGGCGCGCCAGTAGCCGTCCTGCGGATAGACCACGAGGACTTCGTAGGATTTGTCCTTGCCGAGCTTCCAGAGCTGCACGAGATGCAGGCCCTTCTCGACCCGGTCTCCAACCTTGAAAGTCGTGTCAGACGGCCGCCAGAAGGTCGGGAAGGTGTAACCGACGAGCCAGTAATCGATGCTCTCGTAGAAGGTGACCCGGCGCGGCGGTGTCGGCGCGGTGAAGACCGGGTCGCCGGTCATATCGCAGGCGGTCCAGTCAGCGTCCCAGTTATCGCGGACCAGCCCGGCGATATAGGCCGGATGTGCCGCCTCGATCTGGAACCGCCGCACTTCAGGCGAGATCGCCTTGATCGTGACGTTGTCCTTCTCGGCGCAAAGCACCGGCTCCGACTYGTTCTTCACCTCGACAGCGACATCGCCCACAGCGTGCACCGGCGCGGCGAGAAGCAGGAGAGAGAGCGAGAGAGCGATTGGGCGGGCGAGGCTGAACATGACCATCCTTCGAAAACGGCTTTCGACGCCAGCATGGCGAAGGCCTGATGAATGCAAGCTGGCTGGTCCCTCTTAGGACGTGAGGGCGGCCGATGAAAGGATGCGCCCCAAGGGACGGACGTTGCCGCAGGCGGCCATTTCAACCGATGATAGGCGTTGATGCGCGGATCGCTCGCGCCGGTGCTCCTCATCGGGCTGGTCCACTCCGTTCTCGGCGAAGTGCTGRTCTTCCGGCGCATGCGCCGGGGCGGCCTGATCCCGACGATGGGCGAGCCGCTGCTACGGGAACGGCATGTCCGTATCCTCTGGGCGAGTTGGCATCTCCCGAGCATTCTCGGCTGGGCGTTCGGCATTCTGCTGATCTCGATCGCAGCCTCTGCAGGCGAGCCCGTGGCGCCAGCCCTCGTCGTCCGCATCGTGGCGGTATCGCTGGCCGTCGGTTCCGTCCTCGTGCTGGTTGCGACGAAGGGCAGGCATCCCGGCTGGCTGGGCCTTCTTGCGGCGGCAGCGCTGGCCTGGCTCGGGCAGCCGGCCGCTTGAGCAATGCGACGATGCCCGCCGCTCAGCCCTGCAGTACGGCGTAGACATCGCCCGAGTTGGCCGAATGCGGCAAATCACGCAGGAACCCGCCCATTGCTTCGGCGCTGGCCTCCTCGGAGAGTTCGAGGGACTGGCTTTCACCGAGTGCGACATTGAAGCGGTACGGCCCCAGTGTCTCGAGCAATGCGAGGCAGCCCTCGGCGACATCGCGCTGGATCGTTGTGAACTCGAACGAGATCACCGGCACCCGCCGCGAGAGCCCGGCAAGGACATTGGCCTCGAAACCTTCGACGTCGATCTTGATGAAGGCAGGCTCGCCATAGCGCGAGATCAGAGCGTCGAGCGTCGTGCAGGGCACCGTGATCTCGCGATCCCAGACCTGGTCTGCCCAGCCCTCGGCGCCGTGGGCGGCACCGACAAACTGCTCGGACACGGTCGAGACGGTCGGATTCGCACTGTTGATCCTGAGCGTCACCGTGCCGCCCCGATCGCCGCACGCGGCCTGCACCAGAATGACGTCCCGATCCCGACCGTGAATGAGGCGAATGGCGCGTGCCGGACCGGGTTGCGGCTCCAGCGCAACAACCCGCGCACCGAGCCGGCGGAAGGAGGAAACCCGGTCGCCGACATGGGCTCCGATATCGAAAGCGAGATCGCCGGGCTTCAGGAAACTTGCATAGAGCGCATCCATTGCCGCGTGGCGTTCACGATCACGATGATAGACCCTGAGCGAGCGCGCAATCGCCTTGGCCGTACCCTTGGGATAGGCCACCCCCGTCACGCGTGCGTCTCCGCCCGGATGGCGACGAGTTCGGCCGGAGCATCGAAATCCTCAGGGATACCGCAGAGACCGCGGGCGACGAACCATTCGCCCAGCGCCGGTGCGGCGGTCAGCATGGCAAAGGGAATCGCCAGCACATAGCCGGCGGTCAATGGCAGCGACCAGAGCAGTACCGTCGGCGACAGGATGGCGAGCGTAACGAAGATATAGAGCCCGAAAAGCAGATGCGGCCACAAACCTGCGAATGCCGTCGCAAACGATAGCGCGTGTGCATCGCGCGACTGGCCGTTCCAGCCGATCTTCGCTCGCCCGAAGGCAAGGCCGATCATGAACAGCGTCGTGCGGAAGGTCGAGACCGCTCCCTGCAGGAAGGCAAAGACGATCTCGATCAGCGACGAGGCGATGAAACGGTCCGTGCCGCCGTAACGCTTCGTGCCTCCTCTGGTCAGCAGGATATCGGCAAAGCCCGCCAGCTTGGGCGAGAGATACATCGTGAAGAACACCATGTAGAGGAAAGCCGCGAGCCCCGCCGGGTATCCGGCGATATTGCCATCCTCGAGCACCTTCCAGGGCAGCAACGCGATCATCATCGTCCAGGCGGGCAGGCCGAGGAACATCAGGATCGCCCAGACGAGCTGGAAGCGGCTCATCGGCTTCAGGCCCGGCAGATCGAGCAGCTTGAGATATTGCAGGTTGCCCAGGCACCAGCGCAGATCGCGCTTGGCGAATTCGAGCATGGTCGGGGGGTTCTCCTCCCAGCTTCCCATCTCCTCCGGCAACACGCGCACCTCATAGCCGGCGCGGCGCATCAGCGTCGCCTCGACCTGGTCATGGCTCATCACCGCCCCGCCCAGCGGCGGTCCGCCAGGCAGCACGGGCAGATGGCATTCATCGCGGAAGGGCGCGATCCGCACCATGGCGTTGTGCCCCCAGAACGGCCCGCACTCGCCGATCCACCAGGCCGAGCCCATCGTGTAAGGGCGCATGCCGTGACGCATGCCGAATTGGAAGATCCGAGCGAAGGCCGACCTGCTCGGCATGCCGACGACAAGGCTCTGCAGGATGCCGAGCCGCGGATGGGCCTGCATCATGCGGGTCAGCCTGACGATCGCCTCGCCCGACATCACGCTGTCGGCGTCGAGCGGCAGCATCAGTTCGTAGCGATCGCCCCAGCGCTCGCAGAATTCACGGACATTGCCGGCCTTGAAGCCGGCATTATCGGTCCGGCGGCGATAGGTCACCCGGCCGCTCTCGCCGAGCTCGCTCGCCCACCCCTCGGCGAGCGCCTCCTCCGCAGCGGCGACACGAGGATCATTGCTGTCGGAGAGCACGAAATAGTCGTACCAGCCGCCTTGCCCTGTCGCGTCAAGGCTTTGCTTGACCACGCGCAGGCGACGGAAGGCCCGCGCGGGGTCCTCGTTGCGAAGGGTCATCAAGACTGCAGTGCGAACCGCCAGCGGTGTCGCGACATCGCCGTCAGCGGCGAACGGCGCAACCTGCTCGCGCCCGTCCTCGACGCCATGCAGCAGCCAGAGCCCGATTGCAGCATTCCAGAAGCCGAGCACGGTCCAGGGAGCGCCGAACAGGAAGGCGACGAAGATCACCATATCGGCAAGCGTCCAGCCGCCCGCCCCCAGCACCCGCGACAACCCGAAGAGAAGGCCGGCGAGCGTGACGAGATTGAGCACGAGAACCAGCAGTCGGCGGGCCCGCAGCACGCCGATCGTCTGCAGTCCGGCGGGGGTTAGCCCCGGCAGCGTATCGCCTGCCTCTTGCGCCGCCGGCTGGAACGTGGTCGGAGCGGGGCGCTGGTTCATGGCGGTTTCCGTCATGCGGTGGTGCAAGGCGAGGGTCTGCTCAACATGGCGCAGGAGCTAAAGCCGGCATTCGCAGCCGGCGCAAGTTCGACGGCGATGGGCCTCTGGTATGTGGCGCCGCRTGAATGCGCCCTGAACACCGTTACGGTGCCCCCGGTGGGACCGGGCGATTGCCTTGTTCGCACGCTCTGGAGCGGCATCAGCCGTGGCACCGAGCGCCTGGTCTTCGAGGGGCGCGTGCCGCCGTCCGAGCACGAGCGCATGCGCGCGCCCTTCCAGGAAGGAGCGTTCCCGTTCCCGGTCAGATATGGCTATTGTGCCGTCGGGCTGGTTGAAGCTGGGCCGGCCGATATCATTGGCAAGACGGTGTTTTGCCTCCATCCGCATCAGAGCCGCTTCGTTGCGCCGCACGAACGCCTGACGGTCGTGCCCGATGCCGTTCCTGCTCGCCGCGCGGTGCTCGCCGCCAATATGGAAACCGCCCTGAACGCGCATTGGGATGCCGCATCAGGTCCCGGCGACCGCATCGTCGTCGTCGGTGGCGGCGTGCTTGGCCTGCTGGTCGCCTGGCTTGCGGCGCGGATGCCCGGTGCCGATGTGACGCTTGTCGATATCGACCCCGGCCGCGCGACGCTGGCAGAACAGCTCGGCTTCGGTTTCGCACGGCCCGACGCCGCCCCCGAGAACGCCGATCTCGTCTTCCATGCCAGCGCCTCGGCGCCAGGGCTTGCCACGGCGATAGCAGCGGCCGGTTTCGAGGCCCGCATCGTCGAGCTGAGCTGGTATGGCGAGGGCGTTGTGCCCGCCCCGCTCGGCGGCGCCTTCCATTCCAAGCGATTGCAGATCGTCTCCTCGCAGGTTGGGCAGGTCTCACCTTCGCGCCGTTCCCGATGGGACTACGCCAGGCGCGCCCAGGCCGCGATGGCCCTCCTCGCCGACGAACGTCTGGACGGGCTGATCACGCAGGARATCCTCTTCGCCGACGCTCCGGCGCAGCTTCCCGGCGTGCTGTCAGCAGATTGGCGCGGGCTTGCGGCAGTGCTGCGCTATTGACCTGACACCGGCGCGTTGGCCAAGACAGGAGCCTGCCGACGCGCCGGCTCAAGGGAGTTGCACATGTTTTCCGTCGAAGTCCGCGACCGCATCATGATCGGCCACTCGCTGCCCGATCCGTTCTTCGGCCCGGCGCAGAACATGCACGGCGCAACTTTCGTGGTCGATGTCGCCTTCTTCCGCGAGCGGCTCACGCGCCAGAATGTCGTGGTCGATATCGGCGCCGCGCTCGACGTGCTGAACAAGACGCTGAAGCCTTTGAACTATCAGAACCTCGATGCGCTGCCGCAGTTTTCTGGCGTGCTCACCACCACCGAATTCCTCTGCAAATATATCTTCGACGCAATCGCTGGAGCCGCGAAGTCGGGGGCCCTCGGCGAGGACGGCGCCGGGCTGTCCCGCATCCGCGTCACCTTGCATGAGACCGACCTCGCCCGCGCCAGCTATGAGGGCGCCCTCGCGTGAGCGAGATCGTCTTCGCGATCCCCGGCGAGATCGACCTACCTACGGGCGGCTATGGCTATGATCGTCGCCTCCTGCGGGAATGGCGCGCGAACGGCGTCGCAGCGCGGCATCTCGCCCTGCCCGGCTCCCCGCGCGCTGATTGCGCGCGAAACCGCCGCTCTGCGTCATGCGAGCGCCATCATCGTCACGAGTCCGGCGACCAAGCGCCTTCTGGTCTCCGATTTCGGAGTCCCCGCCGGGCGCATCGCAGTGGCGGAACCCGGCGTCGATCGGGCGCCGCGTGCTGCCGGCGGCCGCCCGGACGAGCCGCTGCAACTGCTCGCGGTCGGGTCTCTCGTCCCGCGCAAAGGCTACGACATCCTGGTTGAGGCCTTGCACCCGCTGCAGGGCCTTGCCTGGCGGCTCACGATCATCGGCGCGGCCGACCGGGCGCCCGCGACAACGCTCGCGCTCAAGGCACAGATCGCGTCTTCCGGGCTTCAGAACCGGATCACGCTGGCGGGGGCCGTCGGCGACGCCGAGCTGGCGCAGGCCTATGACAAGGCCGACATCTTCGTCATGCCCTCCCTCTTCGAGGGATATGGCATGGTGCTGACCGAGGCGATGGCGCGAGGCCTGCCGATCCTGTGCACCACCGGCGGCGCAGCAGCTGAAACAGTGCCGGACGACGCCGCCATCAAGGTTGCTCCCGGCGATGCCGGCGCATTGACCCGGGCGTTGAGCGAGCTTCTGGCTCAACCGACTGGCAGAAAGCGCCTCGCCGATGCCTCCTGGGCCGCGGCCGAGACATTGCCTCGCTGGCAAGACACCGCGACGATCGTCGCCGAGACCTGCCGAAAGGTGTTTGCATGAGCGGCTTTTCTCCAGACTGGCTGGCCCTGCGCGAGCCGGCCGATCACGCGGCACGCAACCCGCAATTGCTTGCAGCCGTTGGCGCCCATTTCTCCAGCCGTCCATCGCTGACCATCGTCGATCTCGGCTGTGGCGCAGGCTCCAACCTACGCGGCACCTATTCCACGCTCCCCGCCCGGCAGCACTGGACGCTCGTCGATTTCGACGAGCGCCTGCTTGGCGTCGCTCGCGAGCGCCTCGCGGCCTGGGCCGATGACGTCCGCGAGCAGGGCGAGGAGCTCGTCCTGAGCAAGGGCGGCAAGACGATCACCGTCGATACCCGCAAGGCGGACCTGAACAAGGATCTCGAATGGGTCCTGGGCTGGCAGCCCGATCTGGTGACCGCCGCCGCCCTGTTCGACCTCACCTCGAAGCGATGGCTTGAACGCTTCGTCGCCGCACTCGTGAGCCAGAACGTCCCGCTCTACACGGTGCTGACCTATGACGGTCGCGAGCAGTGGCAGCCGAAGCATGACGCCGACGCCAGAGTCCTGGCGGCCTTCCACCATCATCAGCACAGCGACAAGGGCTTTGGTCCAGCCGCTGGACCGGATGCTACGGAGGCGATGGCCGAGGCTTTCCGCAAATCCGGCTTCGCGGTTTCCACCGGCGAAAGTCCGTGGTTGATCGACGAGAGCCAGCGCGAATTAGCGGAGGCCCTGACCAAGGGCATCGCCGAGGCGGTCACCGAAACCGGCCATGTCGACCCCGCCACGGTCGCAGACTGGCTGGAGGCCAAGCGCGCTACCGTGTCCGGGCTCGTCGGCCATCAGGATCTCTGGGCCCGGCCCGTCTGAAGCGGGTCGGCTAGCGCGATCCCGGCCACATCCGCCGCAGCACGCCGTCTTTGCGGATGAAACGGTGATAGATCACGGCTGCGATATGCGCTGCGATCAGCAGGGCCATGCCGAGCGCCAGCCACCCGTGGATATTGAGCACCCTCTTCGCCATATCCTCATTCGGCGCAGCGAGTGCCGGTAGATCGAACAGATCGAAGATCGTCAGCGCTGGAAAGAGCGACACACCGATCCAGCCCAGGATGGGCACGATGAGCAGCAGGCCGTAGAGCAGCCAATGCACCAGATGCGAACCGGCCTTGTGCCACCACAGCAGGGTCGGCTCGTCGGACGGGGCGCCATGCAGCAGGCGATAAGCCAATCGCCCGGCCATCAGCCAGAGCAGCGTGAAGCCGATCAGCTTATGCGCGCTGTAGAGAGAGTTGGTCAGTGCATCCCAGATATCGAGCGTCTTGCCGCGATAGGTCATCGCCAGGCCAAGCGGGATCATCACGAGGACGAGCGCAACGATCAGCCAGTGGAAACCCCGCGCGACCGGGCTGTAGATCTCTCCCATGCCCGATTTGGCGGCCTTGGCGTCGTGACTGATCACCCTGCTCTCCCATGGCTTCCTGTGATTGGGTATGCCGCTACCTTCGCCCATTCATCTCGCGTTCAATCTCGCCTTCCTATACAGCTGGCGGCAACAGATTGGATGGCTGCTAAGTTCAGCCGACGTGAGGGTTTTGGCAACGGGAACCGTCTGCCCCCGGGAACGTTTCGAAACCGGGGTCAGTCGCGCATCCCTAGCGATTTCCTGATCGTAGAATAAACATTCCTCCGCCGCTCGCCGGTGCAATCTGACGGACAGTTCGATGCCCAAGTCGCCGATGTCTAGGTCGCGTACACTCTTCGGCCGCTCGCAAGAAACCAGCCTCGTGACGGTCGATCGTGCGATCGCAGAATTCCGCGCCGCCCGACCGGTGCTCTTGCGCGATGGCGTCAGTCTGGCTCTGGCTCTGTCCGCGGAGCTCGCGGACGCTGATCTGGTTCAGCGTCTCGACGAACTTGCCCGTGGCCGAGCGCACCTCATTCTCAGCGCGGCGCGTTTGCGCAGGCTCGGAGCCAAGGGCCGGAGCGAGACCGGCATCCTGGCGATGCCGACGCTCGATCTTGCCCGGATCGAAACCCTTGCCCTGAAAATCGACGCCAAGGTCGATGCGCCCGTTGCGCCAGCCGGTTCGCTCGACGAAGCCGCGATCGAGCTCGCCAGGCTTTCGCTGGTCTTGCCAGCGACGATCCTTGTTCCGGTCGCAGCTGACGAGATCGCCGGAGAGCCGCTGGTCGAGGTCACCATTCAGGCGATCAACGCCTACCGGGGCGAACAGGTCGCATCGCTGGCGATCGTCKGGCGGGCGCCGGTGCCGCTGGAAGGTGCGCCGGAAACCGAGTTCGTCGTCTTCCGCGGCGGCGAGGGCCTGCGCGATCAGGTTGCGATCATCGTCGGCAAGCCGGATCTCGACACGGCCGTGCCTGTGCGCCTGCATTCGGCCTGCCTGACGGGCGATCTCTTCGGTTCGCTGAAATGCGACTGCGGCGACCAGCTGCGCGAGACCGTGCAGTGGATGGCAGAGAACGAGGGTGGCATTCTGCTCTATCTGGACCAGGAAGGCCGCGGCAACGGCATCTCCAACAAGATGCGCGCCTACCGCCTGCAGAGTCAGGGCTGGGATACCTATGACGCAGACGAAGTGCTCGGCTTCGACCTCGACCAGCGCCATTTCGATTTTGCCGCCAYGATGCTGAAGCAGCTTGGCGTGACGAGCGTCACCGCCTTGACCAACAACCCGCTCAAGATCGGCGCGATCAAGGCCGCGGGCCTCGAGGTCGCCGCAACCCAGCGCGTGCTCGGCCGGCCGAACGTCCACAACGTCCGCTATCTCGCCTCCAAGCGAGACCGTGCCGGTCACTTCATCGACATGGACGCGTTGATGGCTCGCGCCGCCCCGACAGATTGATCGAGGCAGCAGCTTCGGGCAGAGCTCACTGATGTCCGAGCCCGGCACCGCCCCCCCTCTGGTTCCCTCGACACGCTGGCCGTTGGCCAGCGTGTTCTGCATCGTATTCTGCGCCTGGCTGGCCCTGTCCTGGCCCCCCTATGCCTTTGCCGGATCGCCGCAGGTCGCCGACCCGCAATCCCTGATCTTTTCACCCCCCTTCGCGCTGATCGCGATCTTCAATCCGGCGCCGAGCTTTCGCTGGAGCGACGGCGCAGTGCTCGGCACCTTGCTGGCGGGCGCCCTCGCGGTTGTGCTGCTGTTTCGAGATCGCAACTGGCATCCGGCCGGTGCCGTCGTTGCAGCTCTCGCCTTCGCCTTCGGCGCCTCGGCAGCCTGGCGCATCCAACATATCGGGCAGGTGCTCAGTCTCGGCTACTTCGCCATAACGCTATTGCTGCTGTCGCGTGCGCTTGAACGCAGCTCGCTGATCTACGGCTTGGCAGCAGGCATCGTGGCCGGCTTCATGGTGCTCGGCCGCGATCAGGTCGCATTGCTCGGCGTCTATGTCCTGGCCGGGCTGGTGATCGCCGCCATTGCCATGGCCGACAGGCCGCTGCGGGCCTTGCGCGCAAGCATCCTCCCGCTCCTCGCCGGATCGCTCGGCGCCATCCTCGTCGCGACCGTTCCGATCCTGCTCACCGCCTTCCTGGCCCAGGAATCGAACCGGCCCGCCATCGATCTCATCGGTGCCGGCAAGGGTTCGTTGCACCCTGCATCCCTGCTGACCGGGCTGATCGCCAATCTCTATGGCGCGGCAGGGCCGCTCGAGAACTTCTGGGGGCCGCCGAGTCCTGCCTGGGAACAGCGGTTCGGACCGCTCGATCTCTATCTCGCCCGCAACATGGGCGAGCTCTATCTCGGCTTCCTGCCGATGTTGCTGATCCTGACCGTCGGACTGGTGCGTGGCGCGCTGCTGCGGCGTGAGATCATCGCGATCGCCATCGCAGCGCTGCTGGTGCTGGTCTACGCACTCGGTCGCTACACACCCGGTTTCCGGCTGATCTTCGAGGCGCTGCCCGGCGTGAGTTTCTACCGGCGGCCGGCCGACGCGCTCTTCATCCTGGGGGCGCTGCTTGCGATCCTCGGCGGCTACCTGACCCATCTCGTCATGACCGACACGGCGCCACCGACGCGGCTCTGGCAGGTGCTCGTCCAGGCCGCGCTCCTGGCCGGCGGCCTTGGGCTTGCCCTCTGGCTCGCCTGGACCGTCGGACGTGTCGGTGTCGCGACGATCCCGCTCGTCACGGYGCTGCTCTGCGCCCTCTTGAGCGCGGGCGCACTGGTTGCGGCACGCGGACTCGCGCTGAGAGGGGCAACGCTGGCGGCCGCTGCCCTGCTGGCGGCGACGCTGACGGTGGATCTCTCCGTCAATAACGGTCCGAGCGAATCCACCGCCCTGCCCTCGCAGAATTATGACGTCCTGCGCGCCGACAGTACGAACGAGACGATTGCTCTGCTCAAGCGCGAGACTGCCAGACCAACGCACGTTTTCGCCGCTGATGCCGGGTTACCGCTCGCTGCTCGCCGACATGCTCGGCCTGCGTTTCATCGCGACCGGCGTCCCCGTCGAACAGATCGACAAGACCCTGAAGCCCGGCGACCTCGTTCAGATCGCCAGGACGCGTGATGCTTATGTCTACGAGAACCCGCGCGCCTTGCCACGCGTGCTGCTTGTCGAGAAGGCCGAGCGGGTCGATTTCGGCGCGATCCTGGCAAGCGGCCAATGGCCGGCAAGTTTCGACCCGAGAACCACGGTCCTGCTGGAGCGGGCCCCGCCGCCTCTGCCCGTCGGGCCGGCTCAGTCCGGCTCGGTCCGCATCGCCGATTACGGCACCACCGAAGTTGCTCTCGAGGCGGATGCACCGCGCGGAGGCTATGTCGTTCTCAATGATGTCTGGCATCACTGGTGGCAGGTCGAAGTCGACGGCAAGCCAGCTCAGCTGCTTCGCGCCAATGTCCTGTTCCGGGCGGTCGCTGTGCCGCCGGGCCGATCGAAGATCCGCTTCGTCTTCCGCCCCTTCGAGGGGCTCTACGCCGATATCGGAGCCTGGCTGAAGGCGCAGCGGGCGCCTCCGGTCTGAAGTGCGCTCAGGCGAGCGCGGCCATGGCCGCGACAGGCACGGCCAGCTGCCCTGCCAGGACACGGGTGACGCCAGCCGGGTCGACCTCTCCATCCAGGATCGTCTCTTCGCGATGGATGCCACCGGCGACGAAGAGGCTGTCGAAACCCATCATGCGAGCACCAGCAAGATCGGTCCGCACCGCATCGCCGATCACCAGAACCTTGTCGGCTTCGATCGCGCGCCCGCCACGAGCCTCCCGGGCAGCAGAGAGCGCCAGGTCATAGGCCGGGCGATGTGGCTTGCCGGCCCAGGCGACCGAGCCGCCAAGTTCCTCGTAGATCGTCGCGAGCGCTCCGGCGCAAGGCAGCAGATCCTCGCCGACATGCACGACGAGATCGGGATTACCGCAAATGAAGGGAAGCTTGCGCGCCGCAAGGCGCGTCAGCAGCGGACGGTAATCCTCTGGTGTCTCGCGCCGATAGTCGTTCAGCTCCGTCGCGACGACGAGCTCCGCCTCCGCTTCGTCGACGAGACTGACATCGAGGCCCGCAAACACGGCCCGGTCCGCATGCCAGCCGATATGATAGATCTTCCGTGTCGGGCTCGCTGCGATGAGCGCCTTGGTCACATCGCCGGAGGTCACCAGCCGATCCCAGGCCTCGCGCGGAACGCGCTTGTCGTCGAGAACGCCGGCAATCTGCTCCGAGGGGCCGGGCGCATTCGAGAGCAGCACGACCGCCCCGCCACGCTGCCGGAACTTGATCAACGCATCGCAAGCGGGTTCGAGGGCCCAGACACCGTCATGCACGACGCCCCAGACATCGCTGATGAGCACGTCATAGCCGGCGAGCAGATCGCCGGCCTGGCTCAGGATCGGAACGTTCATCTCAATCAAGCCCTTGCCTCAACGGCCATCCGCGCCTCGACATCGGCGCGCCTTGGCAGCGGCGCGACTGCGCCATAACCCAGCGTGGAAAGTGCCGCCGCGACATTGGCGTAGGCGGCAGCGACAAAGGGATCGCCCGTACGCACATATTCTGCGAGGAAGGCGCCGTCATAGCAGTCGCCGGCTCCGGTCGCATCGATCGCGTCGACCTTGATCGGCACGAAGCGCTGACGCCGCTCCGGCGTCGCAACCAGCGAGCCCTCGTGGCCCAGCGTGAGCGCGACAATCCTTGCGCCAAGGCCGAGATAGAAATCCGCGATCGCATCCGGCTCGCTCAGGCCGGTCAACTGGGTCGCGTCGTCAAAGCCTGGCAGCACGATATCGGCCATGGCGCAGGCCGCATGGATGATCGCTCGCGCCCGGGTCAGCGGCCAGAGCTTCAGCCTCAGGTTGGTATCGTAGGCCGTGGTGACGCCGCTCGCACGAGCCGCGGCAAAGGCCTCGAATACCGCATCGCAGGCACTTGCCGAAATCGCCTGGCTGATCCCCGATGCCTGCACCACCTTGGCCGACCGAACCAAGTCGAGCGGCAGGTCGCGCGGTCCGCAGAGGCTCGCGGCCGACCCCGCACGCAGATACGAGAACACGTGCCCGTTCGGTCCGTGATCGACGAAATAGAGCCCGGTCGGCGCGGTCGGATGGGTCGTGACATGGCTGTCATCGACGTTTTCCCTGGCCCAGAGCTCACGGAAGGAGCGGCCTGCGCTGTCATCCCCCAAAGCGCCGGCATAGGCGACGCTGGCACCCTGCCGCGCCGCGGCGATCGCGCAATTCGAGGTGTCCCCGCCATGTCCGAAGCGGAACGAACCGGCCTCGCCGCGGGTCGCATTGAACTCGCCCAGCGGCTCGCCGATGCAGAGAATATCGAGTGTCTTATCCGTCACGGCACCGTCTCAGGCCAGAGCTGTTGGACGCGGCGAAAAGCCTGCGCGCCTTCCTAAAGCATCAAGCGCCCAAGGTGGAAACGGTTTTCCGCGGGATTGCGCGCTATTCCGCCGCTTCCCGGCTCGGCGGCGGCGCCAGGAGCTGATCGGCGATCCGCACAATCTCCTGCCGCAGGGCGGCATTGTCGCTCCGCGCAGCCGGATCATCGACGGGCTTCGCCTCGCGTCGCAACTGGGACAGTTCCTGCTTGGTGCGCGCAAGCTCGGCTCGCACCTGAGCCAGTGCCCCGTGCAGGGTCTGCGCTTCCGCGTGCTCGGTTTCAAACCGGGCATCCCGAGCCCGCAACTCGTTCTGGGCCTGCGCGACCTCTTCGGCGGCCCGCTGTTTTCTGGACGCGTTCATGGATTTCTCCTGCGCCAACTCCGCTTCGAGTTCCTGCTTCATCCGCACCTGCTGGTCGCGCTCCTCCTCGACCTTGCGGGCGAGCGCCGCGAGACGACCAGCCTCCGCAGCCACCTCAACTGCTCCGGAATCCGCCGCCGCAAGGCCTGCCTCTGCTTGTACCGCGCGTGCGGCCAGGGCGTCGGCGCGCAGTCTTTCGCTATCCCGATCGGTCGTCATCGCCTTGAGCGCGGCCGTCGCCTGATCGACGGCGCGCCGGCTCGCCGCCAATTGGGCTGCGAGCTCGCCGCGCTCTCCCTCGATCACCATGATGCGCGTGCGGCCTTCGACCTGCGCAACGCGATGAGCATCGCCTTCCTGGCGGGATTGCGCGAGCTCGGCCTCACGCTCCGCAAGCAGTGCCTGGGTCTGCTCRAGCGTCGCGCGCAATTCTGCCAGCTCTCCGGTGCGTGCATCGAGATCGGAGCCAGTGCCACGTAACGCAAGCCTGGCCTCGTTCAGGCTGTGCTCCAATGCACCTAGATCATGGATCCGCTGTTCGATCGTACCACTGGCCAGCGCCGCCGCTGCGATTTCCCTGGCCAGCGCGTCGCGGGTTTCGGAGAGATCGGTGCGCGTGGCCGCCAGATCGCCCTCGAGCCCGCTGATGCGTTCTTCGCGGGCACCGAGCTCCCGTTCGAGCCGCCCGATCGCCATGTCGCGGCGGCCGAGCTCTTCCATCGCCCCAGCCCTTGCAGCGAACCCGCTTTCCGCCCGTTGCTCGAGAGCCCGCGCCTGCATCGCCAGTTCCGCCCGCAGATGGTCTCGATCGGCTGCGATCTCCGCCAGCGAGAGCGGGAACGCCGCCTCTGCCCGCTTGCGAGCCAGGCGGTCGGCCCGTCGGGCAAGCGCCGGCAATGCCGCCAGCGCCAGCAGAATGGCTGTCAGGAAGCCGAGCGTGACGAGCATGACGGCTTCGATCAATTCACCGGGCTCCGATCAGGAACGATTCCAAGAACGAAACCCTGCCATGACAACAGCGCCATGGCCAGCAAAACGAGCCCTCCCGGTCAGAACGGGTTCCAGGTCGCCTGCGGCGTGAACTTGAGATAGCCGAGATTGACGCCGAGCCGCCAGCCGACGCCGGTCCGGATCGGCACCAGCGTCACGCCCTCGGCTGCCATTGCAGTGAAGCCGAAGCCGCCGACAAAGTAGACCGAGCCGTCAATGCCGACGAAACGCTGGTAGAGCGCATCGACGACCGGCAGGTTGTAGACCAGCATCATGGTGCGAGCGCCTTCTCCGCCGAAGTCGAAGCCGACGGACGGGCCCTGCCAGAACACTTTACGATCGCCGGCATTACGCGTGAACAGCGTGCCCTCGCCGAAGCGGAGGCCACCGACGAAGGCACCGGACGCCTCCTGGCCGAGAACATAGCCATTGGGTTCGCCCCAGCGCCGGACCGCCTCCTCGATCGTCAGCGCAAGTCCGCGCGAGACATTGCCAAAGAACTGATGACCGGAGCTGACAAGCTCGGTCTGGGAAAAGGACTGCGGATTCTGGCGCTGCGCCAGGACCGGCAGGCTGCTCAGGCCAAGAGTGGCCGAGACAACCGCACCGGCCAGAAGAGAACGGCGAGTGAGATCCATTGAGGAAACTCCGGGCTAGGCGTCGCATCCCGGCCGGGTGGCCGGATGCGCGGCGGGGCACGGCATCACGCGAATGCGCGACAATTCAGTAACCAGTTTGATACGCCCCAAGAGTATCCAACCCGTGAAGATTGCGCGGAGGTGCTTCCCCGTCGTCACCCAGCAAAGGAATCTGTGATGAAGGCCGTAAAATGGCAGCGCTGGATTTCGATCGCAGTCGGCGTCCTCGCCCTTGCCATCGCGGTCCAGCCGGTGCTGCCCCAGCCGGCGGCGCTGCCCCATGGCCTTCCGGAATTGCCTGCAATTGGCGAGGAAATGCAGCGCGACAGCCGTTCCGGGCTGGCATTGGGCGGCTACGACCCCGTTGCCTATCAGGCAGAAGGTCGCGCGGTTTCCGGTCGCCCGGACTATGAGCTGATCTATGACGGCGCAGTCTGGCGCTTCAGCACGGCCAGCAACCGCGAAGCCTTTCGTGATTCGCCCGGCGTCTACGAGCCAGCCTTTGCAGGCTTCGACCCGCTCGCGGTAGCCGATGGACGTGTCGTCGAGACCGACCCGCGTCGCTTCGCGATCATTGATTCGCGGCTCTTCCTCTTTCGAAGCGAAGAGAACAGGCGCCGCTTCACCCAGGAAACCTCCCTGCGCCAACTTGCGGAATCCAACTGGCAGCGCGTCAGCCAGCAGATCGCTCGCTGAAGCGTCGGCCCGAAAAACGAATTGCGGTTTTCGGACAAGCCGATGCACCCTGGAAGGTTAGGAGACCGGATACGATTATCCGGTCCTGTGATCTAACCTACGGTACCCGTCTGGCCGACAGGCGTCAGTTCCTTCGCAAGGGCGATCGCGCGCCCGGCCAATCCCTCATTGCTGGCCGCCACGAAGGACGGGTTGCGATAGTGCCGCTCGGCGCCGCCATAGCGCAGCACATTGCCGTCGAGTTGCCGGACGACACCGCCAGCTGCGGTCAAAATCGCGTCGCCGGCGGCAATATCCCATTCCATCGTTGTTCCTCCGCGGACATGAAGATCGGCCTCGCCACTGGCGATCAGGCCGAATTTCACCGCCGAGGACATCGGCATCTGTTCACTCTTGCACATCGCGCTGAGAACGCTGCTGCTGAGCGCGTCTCCGTGAAAGCGGCTGACTAGCACGACTGGACCGGTCGCCGGAGTGGGGCGGGCGACGATGCGTTGCGCCGCACCGAGCGTTGAGCCATCCGGCGCGATGGCCTGCGCAAAAGCATCTTCCCCCGCAAACCAGAGCCGCCCGATCTCCGGCGCGGCGATCGCCCCCGCGATCGGCCGCGTGCCGCTGATGATGGCGATCGCGACACAGTAGCTGCCACCCGCCGCCAGGAATTCGCGCGTGCCATCCAGCGGGTCGAGCAGGATGAAAACGGGGGCAGGCTGAGCGGTTTCGACGCTCTCTTCGCTGATCACAGGAAAATCCGGCAGCAGCCGCGCGAGGGCCGCCTTCGCGGCGTGATCGGCGGCGAGGTCAGCGGAACAGACGGGCGAACCGTCCGCCTTGCTCCGCACATCCCTTGCCGCGCGCATGGCCAAAAGCACGGCGCCGCTGAGGCGCGCCGCCTCGGCCAGCTTCTCAGCCAGCGCATTGCGGTCGGAAAGGCGCGGATCATCGGGCGCTATCATGCGGATTGGGCGCCCATTCGCTGTTCTGCTGGCCAAAACACAGTTAACCACATGCAAACCAAGATCGCCTCATACCTTATCCTATCGGCGCTTCATTTGCCATGAGCGCCCCGAAACGCTGTTCCCAGGACATCTGCCATGACCGACATCTCGCTCGAGCCGCTCGATCTGGCTGCGCTTCTTTGCAGCCGGGTCTGCCATGATGTGATCAGCCCGGTCGGCGCCATCGTCAACGCGCTCGAGGTTTTGGAGGAAGACGATCCCTCGATGCGCGATTTCGCACTCGAGCTGATCAAGAAGAGCGCGCGCAGCGCGTCCGCCCGCCTGCAATTCGCCCGGCTTGCCTTCGGCGCGGCGGGATCGGCAGGCGCGATGATCGACCTCGGCGATGCCGGCACGGTCGCGAATGGCTTCCTGAACGATGACAAGCTCTCGCTCGACTGGGAGGCCCCGCGCGCGTTGCTGCCGAAGAATCAGGTCAAGCTCGTGCTCAACCTGCTGATCCTCGCGACGCAGGCGGTGCCGCGCGGCGGACGTCTCGTCGCCCGCACCACCTTGGAGGGCGAGCAGGGCAGCTTCCATATCACCGCCACCGGTTCTCATGCCCGCATTCCGGCCCATGTCGAGGAACTGCTCGCCGGCCGCTCCGAGACCGGCACGATCGACGCCCACGCCGTGCAGCCGCTTTACGCCGGCATGGTCGCCCGCGCAGCCAGTATGAAGGTCGCTTTCGCCATCGACGGCGACACCGTGACGATCACGGCCGACAAGGCGGACTGAGCCATTTCGGCCGAGAGCGCAGGAACATAGCGCTTTCAGTCCTGTCTCAACCGATCATAAACCCTTCCGCTGCATAGATGGGCGCTGCATTGTTGCGTGGGTAATGGTCTTCGGCATGGACGAATTGCTCCAAGAGTTCCTTGGCGAGACTGGCGAGCATCTCGACACGGTCGACAGGGAGCTCGTGCGCTTCGAGCAGGAACCCAATAATCGCGACATCCTGCGCAACATCTTCCGGTTGGTTCATACCGTGAAGGGCACGTGCGGGTTCATTGGCCTGCCGCGCCTCGAAGCCCTGACGCATGCGGCAGAAACCGTGATGGGCCAGTTCCGCGACGGCGCAACCGTGAACGCGATCGCGGTGACCGCGATTCTGGAAACCATCGATCGCATCAAGGAGATCTTGGCGGAGCTGGCCGACAAGGGCCAGGAGCCAACCGGCAGCGACGAGGTCCTGATCCGCGAATTGCAGGCGCTGGCCGACCAGGCCAAGAAGGAGCTGGCACAGTCCCCTTCGGTCAACCTATCGGATCCGGTCGCCGCCTACCTGGCCCGGCACGCTCTGTCCGCGACCGATGACGGCCTCGACCTCGTCTTCCAGAGCGCACCCGGACCGCAGCGCGGACCGGACGGGCGCATCGAAAGCGCGGCCCGCCACGATGCTGCCGCCGAAGACGCCTCCCCCCGCGAGAGCCGCTCGGCGGGTCCGGCGAGCCTTCGCGTCAATGTCGACACGATCGAGCATCTGATGACGATGGTCTCGGAGCTCGTGCTGACCCGCAACCAGTTGCTCGAAATCTCGCGTCGCCAGGATGACGCCGCGCTCAAGGCGCCGCTCCAGCGTCTGTCCCTGATCACCGCCGAACTGCAGGATGGGGTGATGAAGACCCGCATGCAGCCGATCGGCAATGCCTGGTCGAAGCTGCCGCGCATCGTGCGCGACCTCAGCGGCGAGCTCGGAAAGCGCATCGAGCTCGTCACCGAAGGCGCCGATACCGAGCTCGACCGGCAGATCCTCGACCTGATCAAGGACCCCTTGATCCATATGGTGCGCAACTGCGCCGATCACGCGATCGAGCCACCTGCCGACCGTGTCGCCGCTGGCAAACCGGCCCACGGCACCATTCGCCTCGCCGCCTATCACGAGGGCGGGTCGGTCACCATCTCCATCTCGGACGATGGGCGCGGCCTCGACTTCGAGCGCATTCGCCGCAAGGCACTGCAGCAAGGTCTTGCCCATGAGGGCGAGATCGAGCGCATGAGCGAAGCGCAGCTCAGCCGCCTGATATTTCATCCCGGTTTCTCGACCGCGGAGAATGTCACCGCGATCTCCGGGCGCGGCGTTGGCATGGACGTGGTCAAGTCTAATATCGACGCCATTGGTGGGTTGATCGACATCGCCAGCACGGTGGGTGCCGGCACCACATTGACCATCAAGATCCCGCTCACCCTCGCTATCGTCGCAGCCCTCATCGTGGCCTGCGGCGAACAGCGCTTCGCCATCCCCCAGATCGTCGTGCGCGAGCTCGTCCGCGTGAAGGCCGGGGCCGATCACCGCGTCGAGCAGATCAACGGCACACCTGTCCTGCGGCTGCGTGGCCGATTGCTGCCGATCATCGCACTTGCCGGATTACTGAACGCCGGTCCCGCGGCAGCAGAAGACGGGTTCATCGTGGTGACACAGATCGGCGAACGTCAGTTCGGCATTCTGGTCGACACCGTGTTCCACACCGAGGAAATCGTCGTCAAACCGATGTCGACGAAGCTGCGTCACATCCCGATCTTCTCCGGCAACACCATCCTAGGCGATGGCGCGGTCGTGTTGATCGTCGACCCCAATGGCGTCGCCAGCCTCGTCGGAGCGACGACCTCTGCCGATGCCCCCGAGCAGAACGCGGCCAGCGGCCCCTCCCCTGTCGGTGAGCGCACGACCATGCTGGTGTTTCGCGCCGGCGCCGACAGCCTGAAAGCCGTACCGCTCTCGCTCGTCACACGGCTGGAAGAGGTCGAGGCAGAGCGGTTCGAGATCAGCGGCGGTCGCGTGCTTTTGAACTATCGCGGCCGTCTGATGCCGATTATCCCCGTCGGCGAAACACAGGTGAAGAGCAAGGGTCTGCAGGCACTCGTCATCATCGCGGAAGGCGAGCTGACCATGGGCCTCGCCGTCGACGCGATCGTCGACATCGTTGACGAGGTTCTCGATGTCGAGTTGCAGGCCATGCTCGATCAGGGCGCCGTCGGGTCGGCGATCATCAGGGGGCGCGCCACCGAGATCCTCGATCTGGCGCACTACCTGCCCAAGGGCGATCCGAACTGGTTGCGGGCCAGCCGCCGCGAAGGCGTGTCCAGCAGCGCGCATGTCCTGATGGTCGAGCCTTCCGAATTCCTGCGCGAAATGCTGGCCCCCGTCCTGAAGGCCGCAGGACTTCGCGTCACACTCGCCGCCGATATCGCCAGCGCCCGCCAGCATGTCGCCGCCGGCGGGCTCAACGGCGTGTTGATCGACCTCGACCGCTACACCGAAGCAGCGCTCGGCTTTGCGGCCGAACTACGTGACGGCGAAGACGGCGATGCGTTCCGGATCCTCGGCATGACGACCTTCGCCACCCCGGAGCTCTACGCGCTCGCAACGCAGGCGCGCATGGACGCGATCGTCGCGAAATTCGATCGCCGTGCCTTGCTCGCCGAGCTGGCGGACAACCGCTCCAGGCTGAGGCAGGCGGCATGAGCTCTCAGCAGATCAACCCACGTCCCGCCCCTGACGCGACGGGCTTCACGGAATCCCTCGACTACGTCACCGTGACCATTGGCGAGCAATTGCTCGGGCTGCCGATCGGCCGCGTGCAGGACGTCTTCAATACCAGCCGCATCACGCCGGTGCCGCTGGCCCCGCCCGAAATCATCGGCCTGCTCAACCTGCGCGGGCGGGTGGTGACCGCACTCTGCCTGCGCAAGCGGCTCGGCCGGGAGCCCTTGCCGAGCGGAGCCAAGGAGTTGGTTGCGGTGGGGATCGATCATGGTGGAGAGGCCTACGCACTGATCGTCGACGCGGTCGGCGAGGTGATCCGTCTCGATCACTCCACGCTGGAGCCCGTGCCGGTCCATCTCGACCGCGCCTGGGCCTCCCTGGCAGCCGGCGTTCATCGCCTCGAAGACCGCCTTCTCGTCGTGCTCGACATCGACGCAGTGCTGAAGATCGACCTGCCTTTGGCTGCCTGAGCCGCGGCCCGCTCATTCTGGAGAATGACCATGAAATATTGCCTCGTCGTCGATGACTCAGCGGTGATCCGCAAGGTCGCACGCCGCATTCTCGAGGGTCTCCAGTTCCGAATCGCAGAAGCCGAGGACGGCGCCCGGGCGATCGATGCCTGCAAAGGCGAGATGCCGGACGCTGTGCTGCTGGATTGGAACATGCCGATCATGGACGGCTATGATTTCCTGCGCACCCTGCGGCAGATGCCAGGCGGCAAACGGCCCAAGGTCGTCTTCTGCACGACCGAGAACGACATTGCCCATATCGCGCGCGCCATGCACGCCGGCGCCGACGAATACATTATGAAGCCGTTCGACAAGGAGATCGTCGCCTCCAAGTTCCATCAGGTCGGCCTGCTGTGACACGTCGCGCCGCGGCCCGTGCTGTCGCGGCCTATTTCTCGGCAGGTCATTGGTGGCCCACCCAGCCAGCCCTGCACTCGACGCACAGGGGTCGTGCCGAATGATGAGCCCTCGCTCATCCAGCCATGGCAGAACAGCCATACGTCCGAAGACCGTCGTCATCGCCGACGACTCCGTCGTCGTGCGCGGGCTGTTCGCACGCTGGCTCGGCGAGAGCGGCCAGTTTCACGTCGTCGCGGTGGCAGGCGACGGTGAGATGGCCGTGGAGCATGCCACGCGCTACCGCCCGGATATCATGGTCCTCGACCTCGACATGCCCGGCCTCGACGGTCTTGCAGCACTGCCCCAGATCGTCAGGGAGAGCCCGAAGACTGCCGTCCTGCTGGCCACGACGCTGACGGAACGCAATGCCCGGCTCGCCCTGCAGGGCATGACCATGGGCGCCATGGACGTGCTGCCCAAGCCCGAAAGTCGCGCCGGCATGACGCTGTCGCTGGATTTCCGGAGCGAATTCCTGCTCAAGCTCAGCAGCATCGCACAATCCTCGCACGAGGCGTTGCTGCCTTTCAGCGAAGTCCCGCCTGAGCCGGGTCTGCCGAGCGGCATCATGGATCTCAGGCCGCTGATCTCGATGATGCCGCGCTACCTCGTCATCGGCGCCTCGACAGGCGGCCCCCGCGCCGTGGCCAAGGTCCTCACCGATATTGGCGATGGCCYCCAGGACCTGACGACGCTTGTCGTCCAGCATATGCCTCCGCTTTTTACGGCGTCCTTCGCGGAACAGCTCTCCGGACAGATCGGTGTCAGGGCACGCGAGCCTTTCGATGGCGAAAGACTGAGCAGGGGCACGGTCTATATCGCGCCGGGAGGACGCCATCTCGGCATCGATCGCAGGCTTGGCCATATCGTCGCGAGCATCGGCGACGGGCCGCCGGTACGCTTCTGCAGACCCGCCGTCGATGTGCTCTTCACCGAAGCTGCCAATCACCTCGGTCCGGCCGCGCTCGGCCTGGTGATGACCGGGATGGGCAGTGACGGCACGGATGGCGCGGGCGCGTTGCGCCGCGCCGGCGCCGCCGTAATCGCACAGGATGAAATATCGAGCACGATCTGGGGCATGCCAGGCTCCGTCGTGCGCGCTCGCCATGCCAGCACCGTTGTCGCGCTCGACGGCATCGGCCCCGCCATTCGTGCGCTGGTGCGTGGAGGATCCTCGGCATGACGGAGGCCGATTTCGACTTCCTGCGCACGCTGCTGCACCTGCGCTCGGGTCTCTCCCTCAGCACCGAGAAGCGCTACCTCGTCGAGAGCCGGCTCGGCATCCTCTGCCGAAAGCGAAATATCGCGGGGCTCGGTCCGCTTGTGCAGCGCCTCAGGCTCGAAGGCGACCGCGGCCTGGAGAATGCCGTCGTCGAGGCGATGACCACCAACGAGACGCTGTTCTTCCGCGACCGGACCCCATTCGATCTGTTCCGCAATGTGATCCTCCCCGAGAAACTCGCTGCGAATGCGGCCCACCGCTCCCTGCGGATCTGGTGCGCCGCAGTTTCGACCGGACAGGAAGCCTATTCCCTTGCCATGATCCTGGATGAGATGGCGGCGCAGCTGGCGGGCTGGAGGATCGAGATCGTCGGAACCGACATCTCCGCCGAAGTCCTGGAGCGCGCCCGTGGCGGGCTCTACACCCAGTTCGAGATCCAGCGCGGCCTGCCGATCCAACTCCTGCTGAAGCACTTCCGGCAGGAAGGCGACAAGTGGCGCATCTCGGAGCAGATTCGCGCGATGGTCGCGCTGCGGCAGCATAACCTGCTCGATTCGAGCGGTCATTTCGGCCTCTTCGACGTGATCCTCTGCCGCAACGTGCTGATCTATTTTGACGTTCCGACCAAGGCGCGGGTGATGGCCGCACTGGCCCAGCGGCTCGCCCCGGACGGAGCCTTCMTGCTTGGCGCCGCAGAGACGGTGATCGGGATCACCACCAGCATCGTTCCGGACAAGCAGCATCGCGGCCTCTACCGCGACGGCCGCTCCGGCAAGGCTCAGTCGCTCGGTCTCGGCTACCCCTTCGACCGGCCGCGTCCGCTGCCCACGGCCGGCTCCCGCCTCTGATCATCGGACTGGATACCGTATCCGGTCGATGATCGAACCTTCTGTGTTTGCATCGGCTTGCCCGAAAACCGCAATCGACTTTCGGACCGATGCTTTAGGCCGCTGCCGCCATAAACAAAAACCCCGCCTCTCGGCGGGGTCCCGTCAACCTG
Organism: Allobosea sp. P1_A7; assembly: GCF_056406775.1. Lineage (NCBI taxonomy): Bacteria > Pseudomonadati > Pseudomonadota > Alphaproteobacteria > Hyphomicrobiales > Alloboseaceae > Allobosea > Allobosea sp. P1_A7. The sequence goes on along the minus strand of NZ_JBFTZN010000092.1, from coordinate 30,394 downwards.
TCGTGTACATCCGACGATCAGGCTGTATCTCTTGTCGCATCCGATCGTGACGACCGGATGACACCGATCATGCCGGAATGCGTTCCTCGACATCGTTCGGCTCGCGCAGCACGTAGCCGCGGCCCCAAACGGTTTCGATGTAGTTCTTTCCGTCCGACGCATTGGCGAGCTTCTTGCGGAGCTTGCAGATGAAAACGTCGATGATCTTGAGTTCCGGCTCGTCCATGCCGCCATAGAGATGGTTCAGGAACATCTCCTTGGTCAGCGTCGTGCCCTTGCGGAGCGAAAGCAGCTCCAGCATCTGGTATTCCTTGCCCGTCAGGTGCACGCGGGCGGCATCGACCTCGACGGTCTTGGTGTCGAGATTGACGACGAGATCGCCGGTGGTGATGACCGACTGCGCATGGCCCTTCGAGCGGCGCACGATGGCGTGGATGCGCGCGACAAGCTCATCCTTGTGGAAGGGCTTGGTGAGATAGTCGTCGGCGCCGAAGCCGAGGCCCTTCACCTTGTCCTCGATGCCGGCAAGACCGGAGAGGATCAGGATCGGCGTCTTCACCTTCGCGACGCGAAGGGAGCGCAGCACCTCATAGCCCGACATGTCCGGCAGGTTCAGGTCGAGGAGGATGATGTCGTAATCGTAGAGCTTGCCGAGATCGACACCCTCTTCGCCCAGATCGGTCGTATAGACGTTGAAGCTCTCTGATTTGAGCATCAGCTCAATGCTCTGGGCGGTTGCGCTATCGTCCTCGATCAGCAGAACCCGCATGTCACGTCCCCAATTTCGCCCCGAGGCAAGCTCGACCACATTCTCATCCGAACCCTCATGGCTCTGGACGACCAGGCGCTTGCCCGATGAAACGCCACGCGACACGCTACTGGGAAAATGGTTAACAAACCGTGATTCCCGAGCGCAAGCGCTTCCAGGGAGAAAGTGAACGATCCTTGTCGAGGTGAGTCGAAATTGACACGGATCGGGAGACCTTCGCCCGCGAAATCGCCTTTCGCGGAGGACTGTTCCGAGGAACAGGGACAAAAAGCCCCTGCAACACGACACAGCCTCGATGCACAGTGTTAATCACAGAGGTAAATGAAAGATTGACGGGACGGGGAATGAGCGGCGCAAAGCACGGTATAGACAGGTTATCCGACCTCGCCGCCACAATCGGTAACCTCGATGCGGTAACGACATTCGGCCGGGTGACGGGCGTGCGTGGCCTGATGGTCGAGGTCTCCGGACCGATCGGCGCCATGAGCCTTGGCGGACGCATCGAGATCGAGATCGCGCCGGGAACGCGTGTCCCCTGCGAAGTGATCGGCTTTTCCGGCGAAAAGGCGCTGGTGATGCCCTATGGCGGCCTCGACGGAGTCCGCCGCGGCTGCCCCGCCTATGTGGACAAGGCAGCCCCGGGCATCCGGCCGACCAATGCCTGGCTCGGCCGGGTTGTCGATGCGCTCGGAAGACCTGTGGATGGCGGCCCGCCCCTGCCTCAGGGAGAACATCTTTGCGCCTTCCGCGCCGACCCGCCCCCCGCGCATGCACGCCGCCGCGTCGGCTCCCCGCTCGATCTCGGCGTCCGCGCCCTCAACGCCTTCCTGACCTGCTGCCTTGGCCAGCGCATGGGTATCTTCGCCGGCTCGGGCGTCGGCAAATCGGTTCTTCTTTCCATGCTGGCCCGCTACGCACGCGCCGATGTCAACATCATCGGGCTCGTCGGCGAGCGCGGCCGCGAGGTCCAGGAGTTTCTGCAGGACGACCTCGGTCCGGAAGGCCTGGCGCGCTCCGTGGTCGTGGTCGCCACCTCCGACGAGCCGGCGCTGATGCGCAAGCAGGCCGCTCTCACCACCCTCACCTTGGCCGAGTACTTCCGCGACCAGGGCGCGCAGGTGATGTGCCTGATGGACTCGGTCACGCGCTTTGCCATGGCGATGCGCGAGATCGGCCTTGCCGCCGGCGAGCCGCCAACCACCAAGGGCTATACGCCGACCGTCTTCGCCGAGTTGCCGCGCCTGCTCGAACGCGCCGGCCCTGGCATCGGCGAAGGTGCCATCACCGGTCTGTTCACCGTGCTGGTCGATGGTGGAGACCATGACGAACCTGTCGCCGACGCGGTGCGCGGCATTCTCGACGGCCATATCGTCATGGAACGCTCCATTGCCGAGCGTGGGCGCTACCCGGCAATCAACGTGCTGAAATCCGTGTCGCGCACCATGCCGCGCTCCTGCGACCCCTCCTACTATCCCGTCGTCCAGAAGGCCCGCGCGACACTCGCGACCTATTCCGACATGGAGGAGCTGATCCGGCTTGGCGCCTATCGCCAGGGCGCATCGGCAGAGGTCGACGAGGCCATCCGCCTCAACCCGCAGCTCGAAGCCTTCCTGAAACAGGCCAAGGACGAGGCGACGTCATTGGGGGAAGGCTACGCCAGGCTCGCAGCCATCATGGCGAGCTGACGCGGCGCACGAGGATCAGCATCGCCACCAGCGCGCCGGTCTGGATCACCGCCGAGATCATCAGCGTCGCGCTGCTGCCAAAGCGCTCGATCATCACCGCAAAGAGCAGCGGCGCGGCTGCGAAAGTCAGGTTCTGCGGAACCGTCAGACGCCCGAGCATGGTCGCAAAGCCGCGCCGGCCGAACAGCGAGAGCGGCAAGGTGGCGCGAGCCACAGCAATGACGCCCATGGCAGCGTTGAAGGCAGCGACGAAGACGATGGCCGAAAGCGCGGCTCCTGACGCCAGCGCCATGTAGAGGCAGGAGAGCGGCCCGAGCACGAGGCCGACCAAGGCCACACGCTCGACAGCGAAGCGTTCCCCGGCCAGGACGTCGACCAGACGGGCCACAAGCGTTGCAAGCCCGCCTAGCGAAGCGATCGTGACCGCCGTGGCGCTGGTCAGTCCGGAATTCTCCAGCAGGCCGATGAGGTGGAGCGGCAGCCCCCAGGAGACCAAGCCGCTTGCCGAGAAGGCGAACGCCAGCAGCCAGAAGATCGGGCGACGCTCGTGCGCAGGCACCCTGCCCTCATCGGCAGGCGGAGCCGCCGCTGTCGGGCCGGCAGCGGGAGCGTGAGGCGTTGTCACCGGGATGGCAAGATGAATCGGCAGCACGATCACGATCTGGATCGCGGCGAAGATCAGCAGGGCCGCGCGCCAGCCATAGGCAGCGCAAAGGGCTGCCGAAAGCGGCCAGAACACGCTTGAGGCAAGCCCGGTGACCAGCATCATCACGCCGATGACGCGACGCGTTCGCTCTCCCATCAGCTGCGCGACCGTGACATTGCCGACATTGGCGAGCGTCAACGAGTGGCCGATACCGATGACGAACCAGGTCGCGAGATAGCTGATCGGCCCCTGTGCCGCCGCGAGCAAGGCCAAGCCCAGTGCGCAGATGATGGCCCCGACACACATGGCACGCCGCGTTCCGCGACGATCGAGATGTCGCCCGACCATCGGCGCGACCACCGCACCGGTCACGAGCAGGATGGTGATGCCTCCGAAGACGATCTCCCCGCTCATCCCCAGATCTCGATCGAGATAGGCGGCAAGGACCGATGGCGCGTAATAGGTCGATCCCCAGCCGATAATGCGGGTGAGAGCGAGGCCGCAGAGCAGCGGCCAGTGCTCCGGAAGGCGTGATGAGGCGAGCAAGGGAAGGCGATCCGGGAGGGAAAGACGGGCGAGCGCCCTGGTAATTGCGCAGACTCTATAGGGGACACACAGGGCACGGCAGCAGCAGCGACGCGGGCTCAATATGCGTCGAAAGCGGGCGGCCTCGGTAAGAAACGGTCAACCTCCTTGCGCCATTGTCCTTTTCGTCTCGCGGATCAAGTTCCGGCGGCGAACCGAGGGGTCGGGGAGCCGCCATGCGTAACCAGGAGTTGGACACGACATGAAGTCGCGAGAGACCCTCTTGCGTCTCAAACGCTTCCAGGTGGACGAAAAGCGTCGCCGGGTAAGCCAGATTGAGATGATGATTGCGGATTTCCATCGCATGGCGACCGATCTGGATCGTGAGATCCAGAGCGAGGAGACACGGGCCGGTATCTCCGACCCTGCTCATTTCGCCTACCCGACCTATGCCAAGGCGGCGCTCGGGCGCCGCGACAACCTGCGGCAGTCGGCGGATAATCTGAAGGGCCAGCTCGACGAGGCCAAGGCCGAGCTTCAGGAAGCCTTCGAGGACATGAAGAAGGTCGAGATTCTCGACGATCGCGAGCGTGCTTCCGAGCGGGCCGCCGAAGCAGCGCGCGACCAGTCGATGATGGATTCGATCGCACGAAAAAGGGGCGGGAGGCCGTTGGCCTYCCGCCCCTTTTTCATTCGATCACCGGATGATGCCGCACGGAGCCGCGCGGCATATGCCCTGCCAGCCGCGGATCATCGTCGACCTCGACGCTGCGCTTGAAGACCGTGAACCCCGAGCGCTGATAGAATTCCGGCGCGCTCTGATGATCGAGCGTGCAGGTGTGTACCCAGAAGCGCGAAATCGGCTGGGCCCAGGCCCGTTCCAGCGCCCGATTCATCAACCAGCGGCCGGCTCCGCGGCCCAGCACGGTTTCGTCCAGCCCGAAAAAGCTGAGCTCTCCCTCTCCCGCCACGCGGAAATCAAGCTCCAGCAATCCAACGTCGCGGCCATCGGCCCGAACGGCGAAGAACTCGACGGCTGGATCCGCCAGGATCGCCTCGATCTCCGCCACGGGCTTGATCAGCCGGCTGAACCACATCCAGCGCTCGCCGAGCACGCGGTAGATCGCGAGATAGCGCGTGACATCGTCTCTCCCGATCGGCTCGAGGGAGAAGCCCGAAAGGCCAGGCGGATCGGCCCGCTTGGCCGGCGGTGCAAACATCTCGAGAGATGTGACGATCGCCGCGATCTTGCCGGGCGGAAGGTCGGTGATGCCGGTCAGGCTGATGGGAATGCTGTCGCTCATGGTCCTGTCTGCGGTACGTTGGCCGTGAGGCAGACGCTCGAAGCTTGCGCCGTCGAGGCTGCCGGAGATCGCCTCGATCATGACATGATCCCGGGTGAAAGATCAGTTCGTACGGTGCATGGCCCATTCCCATCAGGAGAAGCTGTGGCGCGCCGCTTCAAACGAATGAGGATTCTTTTCGATGACCAGACGTGTAAAGCTGAAGCTCGCCGCCGCTCTCTTCGGCATCGCGACACTGGGCGGTGTCGCCGTTGCGCAGCAGCACCAGGGTCACGGCGCCATGCAGGGCTCGGCGACCGGCGTCGCGGACACGCCGGCGACGGCCGCCTACAAGGCGGTCAATGACAAGATGCACAAGGACATGGCGACCTCCTTCACCGGCGACGCCGATGCCGATTTCGTGCGTGGCATGATTCCGCATCATCAGGGCGCCATCGACATGGCCAAGGTCGTGCTTGCTCATGGCAAGGACCCGGAAATCAAGAAGCTGGCCACTGAGGTCATCTCCGCCCAGGAGAAGGAGATCGCCTTCATGCGGGACTGGCTGAAGAAAAACGGAAAATAGGCCGTCCGTGCGGCCTGGCGCGGGCAACGCCGCTTGCCCTCGCCCTCCCTCGCTGGCACACAGGCGAAGGTTCGCTCCGGCCGGCTATCCAGGCCTTCCCCTGCGCGCCGCGACACCGCCTTCGACGCCTCCTCGCAGCCTGCCGGTTTCATGAAACGCTATCTCGACTATCTCTGGCCGCTCATCGGTCTCGTCGCGGTCGTCTGGTCGGTCGAGTTGCTCTGGGACAAGCTCAAGGCCGAGGCCGGCACGGATGCCGCCGTCCAGGCATTGCTGGAGCAAGGAACCCTCTGGCAGAACATCAAGATCATTGCGGCCGGCATCGGCCAGAAGATCGCCTTGATCTCCCCGGACGCCTTCCTGCACGCAGCCCTCGCAACGCTTGTCGCTTACGCTGCGCTGGCCTGGTACGACCGCATTGCCTTGATCCATCTCGGCAAGGAGAAGGGCATCTCTTGGCCCTATATCGCGCTTTGTTCCTTCGTGACCTATGCGCTCTCGCACAATATCGGCGCCTCGGTCTTCTCGGGCGGCATGGTCCGGTTCCGCGCCTATACCGCGAAGGGCCTGACAACGGCCGATGTCGCTGTTCTGGTGGCCCTGTGTTCCTTTACCTTCGCCTTCGGAACCATTCTGCTGCTCGGGCTCGTCCTGATCGGGGAGCCTCAGATCCTGCGCCCGCTCGGTCGGCTCTCGCACTGGTTCACCCTCGGCGATGCGACTGCCCGGCTGATCGGCTTCGGGCTGCTCGCCTTCGTCGGGCTCTACACGGTCGGCTCCTGGCTGAAGTTCAGGCCGCTCAAGATCGGCAAGTTCGAGTTGATCTATCCCCGGCTGCCGGTCGTTGCGCGGCAATATCTCGCTGCGCCTCTGGAACTGATGGGTGCCGCCGGCATCATCTATTTCGCGCTGCCCGATCAGGGAAACCCCGGCTTCTTCATCGTGCTCGGCGCCTTCCTCCTTTCCTTCTCGGCCGGGCTGCTCAGCCAGGTGCCGGGCGGGGTCGGCGTAATGGAAGCGGTCTTCCTCGCGGTCATGCCGGGCGTGCCGGCACCGGCTGTCTTTGCGGCCCTGCTGATCTGGCGGCTGTTCTACCTGATCCTGCCGCTGGTGATTTCGCTGCCGATCGTGCTGGCCTTCGAGCGCAGCCAGCTCAGGAAGAACACCCGCATCGCCCCCCCTCCCTGACAAGCATGATGCCGAAGGCGGGAACCGGCTTTCGGGTAGCATCAGGCGCTAGAGCATGGCCTCAGCGTCTGAGCGCGATCGCAGCTGCGCCGAACATCAACACCGCGCCGATTGCCTCGGACAGGCCGAATGGCTCGTGCAGCACGACAACTCCGGCTGTGACAGCGATGGCCGGGCTGACGAAGGCGTACAGCCCGGCATGGAAGGCGCCCCAGTCGCGCAGCAGCCGCATGTAGATGGTGAAGCCGATCAGCGAGCCGCCAATCACCAGGACGGCAACGGCCGGCCAGACCGGCCACTCTCCGAGCGCGCGCATATCAGCGAGTGTCACGGGCTCGACAGCGAACGAGACGGCCGCAAGGCCGAGCGCACCAATGACCGTCTGCCAGCCGGCCAATGTCAGCGTCGGCATGGTGCCGGCGATCCGCCGCGTCAACACGGCGCCGAAGCAGTAGAGCAGCGTGCCAAAGGCCACGGCCGCCAGCCCCCAGATCTCCATCGGATCGCCATGCGCCGCGCTCCAGCCGCTGGAGGCGCGCGTCGCGAACAGAAAACACAGCCCGATGAGCCCAAGCACGATGGCCGCGATGCGCTGGCCGGTGATCCGCTGCCCCTCGATCAAGCGGCTCGCGATCAGCGTATAGATCGGGATCGTCGCGAGATTGACGATGGCGGCGAGCCCCGACGGTGCATGCGCGGTCCCCCAGAACAGAAAGGTGTAGTTGCCGGTATTCACCAGGAGTGCGGTGATCAGCAGGCGCCGCCGCGCTGCGGGTGGAACGGCGAGAAGATCGCGCCCGGCCCAGAGCAGCATCAGGACACCAGCGATCGAGAACCGTGCCGCTGCAAGGAAGATCGGCGGAACATGGGCCGAGCCGATCTTGACCGGCAGGAAGGTCAGCCCCCAGACCAGACACATCAGGGCGAAGTAAAAGGCGTTGCGCGACATGCCCCGGTCCTTAGCGATGCGGAAACGGCAGGGCCAATGCCGGATTGGCGACGGCTGCATGGGCGCGACGCAAGCGGGCGTCCTGCGCTTCCGCGCCGTCAGTCATGGGTTGCACTCTGAACGATCTACTATAGAAGAATCAACGCTATGATAATGGACGATTTGACGTCAAGGCTTGCCGAACGCATGCGGATCGAGCGGGAAAGCCGCGGCTGGAGCCTGAGCGATCTCGCCGACAAATCCGGGGTGTCCCGCGCGATGATCAGCAAGATCGAGCGGGGAGAAGCGAGCCCGACCGCTGTCCTCCTCGGTCGGCTTTCCGGCGCCTTCGGGTTGACCTTGTCGAACCTTCTGGCGCGAGCCGAGACGCCGAGCGAGTTTCTCCGACGCTGCGCGGATCAACCATTCTGGCGCGATCCCGAAACCGGCTTCACCCGGCGCGCCATTTCGCCGGCTGGCGAAGCGGGCATCGAGCTGGTCGATGCCGAGTTGCCGCCCAGTGCACGCATCTCGTATCCCGCAAGCTCCTACGCGTTCATCAGGCAGCAGATCTGGGTGCAATCCGGCACGCTCGACTTCCGCGAAGGCGAGACGATGAAGCGGCTGCAGGCCGGCGACTGCCTTGAACTGGGGGCGCCCAGCGATTGCAGCTTTAGCAATCCCGGACCGGAACCGGTGCGCTATCTCGTTGTCGTCGTGCGCCGCTGAAGCCGGCTCAGACGCTTCCAACCGTCTTCAGCCGGACGCGGGGATGGATTTCCCCCTGCGACAGCACGGGTGTCTCGCGGCGGAAGCGCTCGATGATCTGGCGCACGAACGGTCGTGCCATGCCGGAGGTGACCAGCGCCGGCATCTCGCCGATACGCGCCGCGTCCTCGAACTTGTCGCGGACCTGATGCACGAACTCCTGCAGGCGCGAGGGCTGCATGGCCAGATGCCGGTCCTCGCCCTGGCCGACGATCGACTCGGCAAAGATGCTCTCCCAGGCCGGCGAGAGCGTGATGATCGGCAAATGCCCCTGCTGGTTCGAGAACTGGGCACAGATCTGCCGGGCCAGCCGCACCCGGACATGTTCGGCGATGTCGCGCGGGTTCTTGATGCCGCCGGCGACTTCGGCGATGCCTTCGACGACGGTGGCGAGATCGCGGATCGAGATGCGCTCCGCGAGCAGCAGCTGCAGCACGCGCTGGATGCCGGTGGTCGAGATCTGGCTCGGCACGATCTCCTTGACGAGGTCGGCATGATCCTTGGGCAATTCGCGCAGCAGTTTCTGCACTTCGCCATGCGAGAGCAGCTCCGGCATATGCGACTTCAGCACTTCGGTCAGATGCGTCGAGATCACCGTCGCGGCATCGACCACGGTGAAGCCGCGCAGCTGCGCCTCATCCTGCAGTGACGCGTCGATCCAGGTGGCCGGCAGGCCGAAGGTCGGCTCCAGCACGTTGTGGCCGGGCAGGTTCACGCTGCCGCCCATCGGGTCCATGGCCATGAACTGGCCGGCATAGACGATGCCGTGCCCCGCATCGATCTCCTTGATCTTGATGTAGTAGTGGTTCGCTTCGAGCTGGACGTTGTCGACGATGCGCACCGCTGGCATCACGAAACCGAGCTCGGCAGCGAGCTGGCGCCGCAGTGCCCGGACCTGATCGGTCAGCCGATCCTGCCCGCCCGCCGCGTTGACCAGTGGCAGCAGCCCGTAGCCGATCTCGATCTTGAGTTCGTCGAGCTTGAGCAGATCGTTGAGCGTCTCCTCCTTCGGCGTGCCATCGGCGGCAAGCGGCGATGCAGCCTGCGCAGCCTCCGCCACCTGAACTTCCCGTGCCTTGGCGATCTGACCGAAATGGCGCGCGAGCCAGGCCGAACCACCGGCGAGCAGCAGGAAGGGCAGCATCGGGATACCGGGCAGGATTGCAATCAGCAGCATTACCGCCGCCGACATGCCGAGCGCCTTCGGGTAACCTGAGAGCTGCCTGCCGAGCGCCTTGTCGGCGGCGCCGCGCACGCCTGACTTGGAGACCAGGAGGCCGGCCGCCGTCGAGACGATCAGGGCCGGAATCTGGCTGACGAGGCCATCGCCGACGGTCAGCTGTGTATAGGCGCGCGCCGCATCCCCGAAGCCCATGCCCTGCTGCGCGACGCCGATGATGATGCCGCCGAGGACGTTGATGAAGGTGATGAGCAAGCCGGCGATGGCGTCGCCGCGCACGAATTTCGAGGCACCGTCCATCGAACCGAAGAAGTTGGCCTCGTCCTCCAGCGCCTTGCGGCGCTCCTTGGCGACGTCCTGATCGATGAGACCGGCCGAGAGATCGGCGTCGATCGCCATCTGCTTGCCGGGCATCGCATCCAGAGCGAAGCGCGCCGCAACTTCGGCGATGCGGCCCGAACCTTTGGTGATGACCACGAAATTGACGATGATCAGGATGGTGAAGACGATCACCCCGATCACGAAATTGCCGCTCATCACGAAATTGCCGAAGGCTTCGATGACGTGGCCGGCAGCGGCACTGCCTTCGTGGCCGTGAGCGAGGATCAGGCGCGTCGAGGCGAGATTGAGTGCCRGCCGCAGCATCGTGACGATCAACAGCACTGTCGGAAAAGCCGAGAACTCCAGCGGCTCCTCGATGAAGAGCGCCGTCATCAGCACCAGTACGGACAGGATGATCGACAAGGCCAGGAGCAGGTCGAGCAGCAGTGCCGGCAGCGGGAAGATGAGCACCACGAGGATGCCCATGACGCCGATGGCAAGAAACAGGTCGGGCCGGTTGAGGAAATTCCCCATGGCACCGCCGCTGGGCATCTTGAAACCGCCACCGGCGCCCGCCGTCATATCCGTCATCGACCAGTCCACTCCCCGTCGCGACGCGGCCGTCAGGCAACCATGCCCCTCCAGCTTCCGCGACGATACCCGGCAATTCTTGCCGGGTTCATGGTGAACGAATGGTTAAGCCGACCAGAAAATCGGGCCGTGGAACCCCTTCCTGAATGGATCGTTATTGAACTGCCGCGTTCTGGCCCCATTCGACCGAACAACTCGCGAGCGGGGTCGACATACTAGCTTTTCCGGCCGACTTGATTGGAGATATTCGTGGATAGACGTTCGTTTGTTTTGAGCCTTTTCGGTGGCCTCGCAGCGGCCGGCCTTGGCGGGACCGCCATTGCCCAGGCAGCGACGGGCAAGACCACCCCGACGCCGGAGATATTGCCTGCCAACGAATTGAATGCCGCAACCAAGGCCGCGCTTGACCGTGCCGATGCCGATTTCAGTCAGGTGGTGGTCCGCGAACGCACCGTCGTTCGGCGGCCTCGTCCGGCTTACCGGCGTCCGGTCGTGGTACGCGAGCGTGTGGTCGTGCGCCGCCCCGCCCCGCGCTATCGCCGCCCCGTGGTGGTGCGCCGGAATGTGATCGTGCGCTGAGACGCAGGATTTGGGGAAGGCGGTGCCGAAGGGCGCCGCCTTCTTCGCATGAGGCGAAGCCATGAGGCACGCCAGACGATGAGGGAGGATCGCCATGTCGCCGCACGAAGCGGCTCTGCCCGCGGTCATCGCGACGGATATCCCGGCCCGGCTCGATCGCCTGCCATGGTCGCGCTTTCACACGCTGGCCGTGGTGGCTCTCGGGATCACCTGGATCCTGGATGGGCTGGAAGTGACCCTTGCCGGATCGGTCTCGGGGGCTCTTGGAGCGTCACGAGCTTCCTGATCTTCCGCTTCTTCACCGGTATGGGGATCGGCGGTGAATACACGGCGATCAACTCGACCATTCAGGAGCTGGTACCGGCGCGCGTGCGCGGGTGGGTCGATCTCGTCATCAACGGCTCGTTCTGGGTCGGAGCAGCCTTGGGCGCAATCGGAGCGATCGTCCTGCTCGACCCCGCCACCATCAACCCCGAACTCGGCTGGCGGCTCGCCTTCTTCATCGGCGCGGCGCTCGGCCTGATCATTCTCATCCTGCGGCGCTGGATCCCTGAAAGCCCGCGCTGGCTGATCAGCCATGGCCGCGCTGAGGAAGCGGCTGCGATCGTGACACGCATCGAGACGCAAGCCGGCGTCAGCTACAGCGCCAGTGAAGGCCTGGCGCAGATCCGCCTGCGGCCACGACCGGCGACGCCACTTGGCGAGGTCTTTCACTCCCTCTTCGTGACACATCGCCAGCGAGCGCTCGTCGGGCTGGCGCTGATGGTCGCGCAGGCCTTCTTCTACAATGCGATCTTCTTCACCTACGCCTTGATCCTGACCGATTTCTACCAGGTGCCTTCGCATCTGATCGGTTGGTTCATCCTGCCCTTCGCCGCCGGGAATTTCCTGGGTCCGCTCCTGATCGGGCGTCTCTTCGATACGCTGGGCCGGCGCACCATGATCGCGGCGACCTATGCTCTGTCAGCGCTTCTGCTGGCCGGCACCGGCTATCTGTTCGCGCGTAATCTGGTGACCGCCCCCCAGCTCACGCTGTGCTGGAGCGTCGTGTTCTTCTTCGCGTCCGCCGCCGCAAGCTCGGCCTATCTGACGGTCAGCGAGACGTTCCCCGTCGAGATGCGCGCGCTCGCCATCGCGGTCTTCTACGCCATCGGCACCGGCGCGGGTGGCATTGCCGGTCCCTGGCTGTTCGGTGCGCTGATCGACACCGGATCGCGGGCAAGCGTCTTCGGCGGCTACCTATTTGGCGCGGCCCTCATGCTGGCTGCTGCCGTCATTGCAGCGCTCTACGCAGTCAGGGCTGAACGCCGGCCGCTGGAAAGCGTCGCCCGGCCCTTGAATGCCGCGGATTGAGCCCGCCGGGCGGCGTGGCCGATGCGGGAGGGAGCGCGATCGGTTGGAACAATGCGCTGCGACAAGCGTTAGCACCTGGCACCATTTYGGGGATGCCGAAAGGGTGGCCGAAACCCTGTCTGGAGGACGCCGTGGATAGACGTTCGTTCATGATGACCCTGTTCGGCGGCATGGCTATGGCCAGCCTTGGCGGGACGGCTGGCGCCGCAGCGGCCGAGCCCAAGCTCATTCCCACCCCTGAACCGGCCGAGGACGAAGGCAAGCTTGCCGCCGAAGCCAGCGAAGCGCTGGACAAGGCGGACGCCGAGTACAGTTATTATTACAGGCGGCGCTATTATGGGTATCGCCGCCCCTATTACCGCCCGAGATACTATTATCGACCGCGGTACTATCGCCCTCGGTATTATTACCGCCCGCGACCCTATTACCGCCGGCGGTACTATTACTGACCCTCTCTTCGGAATTGCCCCCGGGGTCAGGCGACGCTGACGCGCGCCTGTCCCGGCTCGGCAACCGCAATACCAGCCGAGGTATATTCGCCGAGCTTGTTGCGGAGCGTGCGGATCGAGATTCCGAGGATCTTGGCCGCATGCGTGCGGTTTCCGAGGCAGTGGTCCAGCGTATCCAGGATAAGGTCGCGCTCGACATCGGCAACGGTCCGGCCCACCAGGCCGCGCGTCACGGCCTCGGCGGTCTGAACGACACGGCTTGCGACGTCGTGACCTGACGACGGGCCCAGCGACTCGCCTTCCGGGGTCACCATCGCATCAGGTCCGATCTCCGCGCCCTGGGCCAGCAGGACCGCGCGGTGAACCGTGTTTTCGAGCTCCCGCACATTGCCACGCCAGCCATTGGCCAGGAGTGCCTTGCGGGCATCGGCCGCGATCGGACGCAGGGGCATACCGTTGATCTCGGCATATTTCTTGGCGAAATGATCCGCCAGCACAAGGATGTCGCCCGGCCGCTCGCGCAAGGCGGGAAGCCGCAGATGCACGACGTTCAGGCGATAGAACAGGTCTTCACGGAAGGAGCCTTCGCGAACCGCTTCGCCGAGATTCCGGTTCGAGGTCGCGATGATCCGGAGATCGACCTTCACAGGCTGCGAGCCGCCGACGCGGTCGATCATCCGTTCCTGAAGCGCGCGCAGCAGTTTCGCCTGCAGGCGGACATCCATCTCGGAAATCTCGTCGAGCAGGAGTGTGCCGCCATGAGCCTCCTCGAACTTTCCGATGCGCCGCGCGATCGCACCGGTAAAGGCGCCCTTCTCATGGCCGAACAGTTCCGATTCTAGCAGATTGTCGGGAATTGCCGCGCAATTCACGGCAACGAAGGGCTTGTCCTTGCGCAGCGACTTCTGATGCAGATGGCGGGCAATGACCTCCTTGCCGGTGCCGCTCTCGCCGGTCACCAGAACAGGCGCCTCCGAGCGCGCAATCTGGCCGGCGAGCTGCACCACGCGCTCCATGGCCGGATCACGCCAGATCAGGCTGGACTGGTCGGCAGCGACGGCTTCCAGCACCGCCGCGATCAGCTCCGGATCAGGCGGCAGCGGCACATATTCGCGCGCGCCGGCCTGGATCGCGGCAACTGCCGCACGGGCATCGGTCGAGGTACCGCAGGCAACGATCGGCGTGCGGATGCGCTCGCTCTCCAAAGCCGCGACAAACTGCGCGATCGGCTGGGCGACATCGATCATCAGCAGGTCGGCGCCCTTGGCGCGCAACACCGCCAGGGTCTGATCGAGGCCGTCAGTATGGGTCACGGCGGCGCCATGCGAGATGGCGATCTTGGCCGCAGCGATGATCTGTCCCTTGAGACCGCCGACAATGATGAGGCGCATGGCTCAGGCCTTTCCGGATGAGTGCGTAACAGGCCGGGCGAACATCACCGGTCGGCCTTGATGATTTCGGTCATCGTGACGCCCAGACGATCCTCGACAACGACGACCTCGCCGCGCGCAACCAGGCGCTCATTGACGAAGATGTCGATCGCCTCGCCGACGCGCCGGTCGAGCTCAAGCACCGCCCCCGGTCCGATCTGAAGCAGATCGCCGACCGCGATCCGCGAGGAGCCGAGCACGGCAGAGACCGTGACGGGAACGTCGAAGACCTGTTCCAGATCCTCGGCGGTCTTGATCGGAACGGGCCCGGAGCGAGCGACAGAGGCCGCGTTGTGGTCGAATGAGAGATCGGCCGGGCTCAGCGGCGGCAGGTTCAGATCGTTCTCCTGGCTCATAGCGATCCTCCCTGGGTGGCGTTGGACTGGGGCATATGGCCGAAGATGCTGCGCACGGCCTCTTCGACCTTCTGCCCGATCAAGGCGCTGTCGATGGCCATGCCGCCATCGGCCCATTCGATGCGGCCATCACCCGGCCCGATATCGGATTGCCCCAGGACGACGAGGCGGCCGGCAAAGCCGGTTTCGCGGGCGAGCCCCGCGAGCATGCTCTCCATCGTCTCGACCGCGCTCTCGTGGACACGCACCACCAGATGCGGGGCGAGACGGGCGTGGCTCAGGCATTCGCGCACCACAGCTTCGATCCTCGCGAGCGGCCGCTCGACCAAGGCCGCGCCGGCGAGGGTCTGCGCCGTCACGATGGCGACCTGGGCGGCCTGTTCCTCGATGGCGAAGGCACGCTTGTCCTCCTCGACGAGCAGGCGCTCGACCGATCGCACGAGATGGGCAAGCAGCCCGTTCAGCTGCGCGTCGGCCTCGCGCCGGCCCTGCTCCTGCCCGGCGGCAAACCCTTCCGAGCGCGCCGCCGCCAGATCCGCTTCGCTGACGGCACGCCGATTGCCCTCGCGAAAATCGGTTCCGAACATGAATTTCTTGGCGGTGCTCATCGTCAGTAGACCAACTCGTCTTCGGAATTGCCCTTGGACAGAACGATCTCGCCCTTGTCGGCAAGGTCCTTCGTCAGGGTCACCATCTTGGTTTGGGCCTCATCGACCTCCTTCAGCCGGAGCGGCCCGAGGCTTTGCATGTCGTCCTGCATGTTCTTGGCGGCGCGCTGCGACATGGCGCCAAAGAAGAAGGCGCGCATGTCCTCGCTGGCGCCCTTCAGGGCCCGGGCCAGCACATCCTTGTCAACCTGCCGCATCAGGGTCTGCAGCCCGGCCTGGTCAAGCTTGGCGAGATCCTCGAAGGTGAACATCAGGGCGCGGATACGCGTGGCCGATTCCTGGTTGGACTCGTCAAGCGCCGACATGAAACGGATCTCGGTCTGGCGGTCGAAGCCGTTGAAGATCTCGGCCATCATCTCGTGCGGATCACGCCTGCGCGTCTGCGTCAGGGTCGCGACGAATTCCGAGCGCAGCGTGTTCTCGATGTGGTCGAGCGCTTCCTTCTGCACCGACTCCATCCGCAGCATGCGGGCGACCACTTCGATCGAAAGTTCGTTCGGAAGGTTGCGCAGGACATTGGCGGAATGCTCGGGCCGGATGCGCGACAGGATCACGGCGATGGTTTGCGGGTACTCGTTCTTCAGGAAGTTCGCGAGCACGACAGCGTCGATATTGCCGAGCTTCTGCCACATGTTTCGCCCGGCCGGACCGCGGATCTCCTCCATGATCAGCGCAACCTGATCGGAGGGCAGGATCTTCTCGAGCAGTGAAATGGTGCGGTCGAAGGAGCCAGTGATCGCGCCCGCGCTCGAGAGCTTGCTGACGAAATCAAGCATCAGCCGCTCGACCATGTCAGAATCGACCGTTCCGAGCTCGGCCATCGCACGGGTGATGATGCGGATCTCTTCGTCGTCGAACTCCTGCCAGATGGGTCGGCCGTGATCCTCGCCGAGCACCAGCAGAATGACGGCAGCCCGCTGCGGCCCGCTCATGCCCGCATAATTCATCGGCACCGGCGCGGGATCGTAGTCGGAGGCATCGCCTCCGTCGCTTCCGGAATTGCGTGTCGCGATGGATCGGGTTGCTGCCATGCCTCAGAGCCCCGTCACGCCGGCGCTTTTTCGTGAATCCAGCCGCGCAGCACCGCGACCGTATCGGCGGGATTCTGCGTGACCATTGCCCCAATCTTTTCGACCGACTGCGCCTTGAGCTGGCCCTTGATCTGCGCGATCGCCAGCATCCGCTCGGACGGCGCCTCGACCTCGACGGCCGTCACTTCTCCATTGGGGCCAATGACCCGCGGGCTCGCAGGGTCGCCTGTCCCATCGTCCTGGATCATTGCCACGCCGTTGCGCATGAAAGTCGGGATCGGGCGCACAGACTTGTCGCTTGCCAGCACCTGCTTCAGCAGCGGACGCACCACCACCATCAGCACGATCAGGGTCAGCAGCGAAATGACGCCCATCTCGAAGAGCCGAATGACGTCCTCCCGGGTGAAGGACATCAGCTGTTGCATCATCGTCTGCTCGGTGAGGTCGGCAACAGCCGGAGGAGCCTCGGCAAAGCGCAGATTGACGACCTCGACCTTGTCGCCGCGGGCCTGGTCGAAGCCGACAGCGGTGCGAACCAGCTGGTTGATGCGCTCAAGCTCTTCCGGGCTGCGCGGCTGATAGCCGAGCTCGCTGCCCTGGCCACGGGTATAGCTGCCATCGACCAGCACCGCGACGGAGAGCTTCTTGACCCTCCCACCCTCGAGGACCTCGGTCCGAGTCGTGCGCGAGATCTCGTAGTTCACCACCTCTTCGTTTTTGGCGGAGACATCGCGCTGGTTCTGGGCGTTCTGCCCCTGCTGCTGCGCGCCGGGCAACTCGTTGCCGACGGTGACGGCGCCGTTCTGCGCCTCGTTGGTGGCGGAATTCTCGGTACGATTCTGGCTGGACCGGATGACCTTGCTCTCGGGATCGAAGGTCTCGGACCGGCTCTCGATGCGATTGCTGTCAAGCGTGGCCGAAACCTGCACGCGCGCCCGCCCCTGGCCGACGATGCTCGCGACGATGTCCTCGATCTGTGTCTTGATCCGCTTCTCGATCGCGGTCTGCCGCTCGTCGAGCCCGAGCCCGGCCAGCCCCTGCTCACCCTGGGCGCCATCGGCCAGCAGCCGGCCGCGCTCGTCGACGATCGAGACGCGCTCCGGCTTCAGGCCGTCGACGGCGGAGGCCACGAGGTGACGAACCGCACGAACCTGGGCCGGATCGAGTTCGCCTGCGAGCTTCAGCGCGATCGAGGCGCGCGGCGGTTCGCGATCGCGCTCGAACAGGCGCTTCTCCGGGATGACGAGGTGGACGCGCGCCGCCTGCACCCGGCCGATCGAGCGGATGGTCCGCGACAGCTCGCCTTCGAGCGCCCGCAGATGGTTGATGTTCTGGACGAAGCTGGTCGACGAGAAGGCATCGCCCTTGTCGAAGATCTCGTAGCCGACGCCGCCGCCGGAGGGGATGCCCTTGCCGGCAAGGTCCAGTCGCAGGCGCGGCACATCCGTCTTGGCGACCAGCACCGTCTGACCGTCGCTGCGCAGTTCGTATTTGATGCCCCGGGTGTCGAGATCCTTCAGGATGGCGTTCACATCCTGGGTCGACAGATCCGAAAACAGCACGCTCATGGCGGGCTGAGACATCTTCAGCATGACGAAGCCGAAGAAGCCGACGAGTGCGAGCGTGACGGCCAGCATCGCCGGCAGCCGGGCCGCTCCGAATTTCGTAAACTGCTCGACGATCCCGTTCACGCCGTCATCCGTTTCACAACCCCGTCAGAGCAACGCGCGCAACGCCGCTCACTAGGCAAGTTTTTCCCAGTGCATGGTTAGCAACCCGTTAATTTCCGGGAGCGGGCTGTAAAGAATGCTGTTGATGGGCCTGTGTCTCGGCAGCCGTCGCCCGCCTCGCGGGCCGGCGTTCAGGAGCCCAGACCGGGCAAATCCCGTTTCCTCCGACCCCGATTATCGTCTAGACAGCACGCAACGTCGGAGGAGAACCGAGTGGCAGGCCAAGGCGAGCATCACGAATTCCGCTCCGGACACGGGGCTGTCGAAGGATCAAGCGATCGCTCGTTCGGGCTGGTCTTCACCGGCGTGTTTGCGCTGCTGGCCCTCTATAATGGCTGGCACCACGGCCGAGCGTGGCCATGGCTCGCCGGAATCGCCGCGGTCTTTCTCGGGATCACGCTGGTGCGCGCTTCGCTGCTCGCGCCTTTGAACAAGCTGTGGACCCGCTTCGGACTGCTGCTCGCCAGCGTCGTCAACCCAATCGTCCTCGGGCTGCTGTTCTTTGCCGTCTTCACGCCGATCGGCCTGCTGGCCCGGCTTCTCGGCAAGGATTTCCTGAGACTTCGGCGCAAGCCTGAAGTCGCGAGCTACTGGGTCCGCCGCGATCCGCCGGGACCAGAGCCGCTCTCGATGAAAGATCAATTCTAATGGGACAGCCCTGATGTCGTTTCTGAGAGAGTTCTTCCGCTTCATGAAGGCCCGGAAGAAGTTCTGGCTGATCCCGATCCTGCTGATCAGCCTGTTGTTCGGCGGCCTGCTCGTGCTGACGCATGGCAGCGCTGTGGCGCCCTTCGTCTACACCCTGTTCTGATCGGGCCCGCATGCGCGTTCTGGGGATCTCGGGCCTGTATCACGACAGCGCCGCCGCGCTCGTCGTCGATGGCACCATCGCGGCCGCCGCTCAGGAGGAGCGCTTCACCCGCAAGAAGCACGATGCCGATTTTCCGCATCGCGCGGTCGAGTACTGCCTCTCGGTTGCCGGCTGCGGATTGGACGAACTCGACGCGGTCGTCTTCTACGACAAGCCCTTCATCAAGTTCGAGCGACTTCTAGAGACCTATCTCGCTTTCGCCCCGCGCGGCTTCAGCTCGTTCCGCATGGCGATGCCGCTCTGGCTGCGTGAAAAGCTGTTCCAGAAGCACATCATCGGCAAGGAACTGCGCAAGATCGCGCCCGGCTTCGATGCCGAGAAACTGCTCTTCACCGAGCATCATCTCTCGCACGCGGCCTCGGCCTTCTACCCCTCGCCTTTCGAGGACGCGGCCGTCCTGACCATGGATGGCGTCGGCGAATGGGCGACGATGACGCTCGCCATCGGCAAGGGCAGCGATCTCAAGATCCATAAGGAGCTGCACTTCCCGCATTCGCTCGGGCTGCTCTATTCCGCCATCACCTATTACATCGGCTTCAAGGTCAATTCCGGCGAGTACAAGGTCATGGGCCTCGCGCCCTATGGCGAGCCGCGCTACGCCGCCCTGATGCTCGAAAAACTGGTGGATCTGAAGCCGGACGGCAGCTTCCAGCTCGATCAGAGCTATTTCAACTACGCCACCGGCCTGACCATGACGAACGAGCGCTTCGCCGCGTTGTTTGGCCAGCCGGTGCGTGCGCCCGAACAGTTGCTGACCCAGTTCCACATGGACATGGCTGCCTCGATCCAGGCGGTGACCGAGGAGATCGTGCTGCGCCTCGCCCGTTCGGTGCGGGCTGAAACCGGCCAGAAGAACCTGTGCCTGGCGGGTGGCGTCGCGCTGAACTGCGTCGCCAATGGCAAGCTCCTGCGTGAGGGCATATTCGACGGCCTCTGGATCCAGCCGGCGGCCGGCGATGCTGGCGGGGCGCTTGGCGCAGCGCTTGCCGGCTATCACCTTTTCGGTGGCCACCCGCGAAGGCTCAATCCAGGCGGCGGTGATTCAATGCTGGGCAGCTATCTCGGCCCCAGCTTCGCGCAAGCCGAGATCGAGGCCGAATTGACGACTGCCGGCGCGCGCTTCGAGGTTCTCGGTGACGGCGCCCTGATCGAGGCCACCGCCCAGGCGCTGGCCGAGGGCAAGGCGGTCGGCTGGATGCAAGGCCGCATGGAATTCGGTCCGCGCGCGCTCGGCGGCCGCTCGATCCTCGGTGATCCACGTTCGCCGGCGATGCAGAAGACGCTGAATCTCAAGGTCAAGTACCGCGAGAGCTTCCGCCCCTTCGCGCCATCGGTGCTGCGCGAGGATGTCGGGACCTGGTTCGAGCTCGATACCGACTCGCCCTATATGCTCCTCGTCGCCGATGTGCGCAAAGAGCGCCGCCGCGACATGAGCGAGGCCGAGAAGGCCCTCTTCGGCATCGACAAGCTCAACGTACCGCGCTCCGACATTCCGGCCGTGACCCATGTCGATTACTCCGCACGCATCCAGACGGTGCATGAGGATACCAACCCGCGCTATCATGCGCTGCTCAGCCGCTTCAAGGACCTGACCGGCTGCCCGGTGCTGGTCAATACGAGCTTCAATGTGCGCGGCGAGCCCATCATCTGCAACGCCACCGACGCCTTCCGCTGCTTCATGGGGTCGGAGATCGAGATCCTCGTCGCCGGCAATTGCATCCTCCGCAAGGAGGTGCAGGATCCCGGCCTCAAGCTCGATTACAAGGAAGCTTTCGAGCTCGACTGAAACACAAAAGGCGCGCCTCGCGGCGCGCCTTTTGTGTCCGGACAGGACCGATCTTGCAAAGCGCGAACGCTCCGCTCTTCCGGCCTACTGACGATAGTGCTGGATGCGCGTGGTGCGCAGCCCGGCGAGCCCGTGCTGGTCGATCGACATCTGCCAGCTCAGGAACTCGTCAACGGTCAGGGTATAGCGCTGGCAAGCCTCTTCAAGGCTGAGCAGGCCGCCGCGCACGGCAGCAACCACCTCGGCCTTGCGCCGGATGACCCAGCGGCGCGTATTCATTGGCGGAAGATCGGCAATCGTCAGCGGACTTCCGTCCGGGCCGATCACATACTTCACCCGCGGTCGCAACGGCTCGGTCATGATACACTCACACAACTCAACAGACCTAGTTGTGTTGACCTTAAGACCGCGGCTTTAAGAATTGCCTAAAGCGATAGCGTCGGATTTCGGTATCGGCACGAATGCTCACTGCCCCCGCACCACGGTCTTCACCTTGTCGATCGGAACGCTGATGGTGCCGATCTTGAGCATCGGGATCGAGCTGGTGAAGTCAACGCCGTCGACGACGCCGCTGATCTGGGTCTTGGCGGTCATCGCCTGTCCGGTGGTGTCCTTGGCGTCGATGCTGATGGTGTAATCGCCCGCAGGCGCATTCACGCCGGTCGAGGTCTTGCCGTCCCACTTGTAGGTCTGGTCGCCCGCATCGAGGTTTCTGGTCAAGGTCTGGACGACGCTACCGGTGGAATTCTTGATGGTGATGGTCGCGGAGCCGCCCCTCGGCGCGTTGATCTTCCATGAGGCGTCGCCGTCCTTCAGCCGCGCCGTCGCGCCCTCGGCCGTAATCGTCGCGCCGATGAAGCCCACCGCATTGGTCGCAGTGCTGGCGGCGCTGAGACCAAGCAGCGAGCCCAGCGTCTCGTTGGTCTTGAGCTGTTGCTCGACGCCAGCGAACTGCACGAGCTGCGCCGTGAACTGGTTGGTGTCGAGCGGATCGAGCGGGCTCTGGTTCTTGAGCTGGGTCGTCAGCAGGGTCAGGAACTGATCGAAATTATTGGCGATAGAACTTCCGCCGCCACTGAGATTGGTGGCGGAATTGGTGGAGGTGCTCGACGAGGTGTTGGAAACGGTCATGATCCGCGCCCCTTCAGATGCTGAGATCGACGCCGCCGAGCCTGACGAGGCGGCGGATGGGCGCGGGCTGCGCCGGAATGGCTGAGGCGTCGCCGAGCTCGGCGGCATCAAGCTGAATACGGGCACGGCGCGGCGCCTCGTCATCCTGCCGCTGCTGACGGAAACCGGGCTGATCGTTCGGATCGCGCAATGTGATATCGACGCCGCTATCGGAAGGTTTGAGACCGGCCTGCTCGAAGGCACGCTCGAGCGTTCGGGCATCCCGCTGAAGCAGGTGCAAGGTCTCGACCCGGTCGACGACCAGTTTTGCGCTGACCTCGCCCTTCTCTGAGATCTCGAGATTGACGTCGACGCGACCAAGTTCGGGCGGGTCGAGCCGAATATCGAAGCGCCTGCTGCCGGCGAGTGCGCGCAGGCCGATCTCGATCGGCACGACATGGAGAGGTGTTGGCTGGCCATCAGCCATGCCGCGATGCATGCCGGCCGAGGACTGCTGCGCCGCTTTGGCCGGATCGATATCGGGCAGACCGGCAACGCCTTCCGGTTTACCGGAGCGCGGTGCCACGGCCGCGGACAGATCAATCGGCAGCGGCGCCTGTTGTACGGCTTCGACGGGCTTGAACAGGTCGGTGAGCGGTGGTCCCGCGGCGACGGTGCTAGCAGCCGGGCCGGTCGCGATTTCCTTTGATGCGGCGACCGCCGGTCCCGTATGAGGTTTCTCCGCCGGCTTGCCGACCTCGTCGCCTTCGGAGGTCGACGCGGCGGCATCGGTCGCGGAGCCAGCAACCATTCCAGGCGCCTCGGCAGCGGACACCGCGGGCACAATATTCAGGGTGGGAGCAGTTGCCTGCTCCATCCCAGCGGGAATCCTCTGAGCTGATTTAGCGCTGGCCGCCGCGGCTTCATCGCCATTGCCTGCCGGAACGCCATCGCCACTGACCAGCGGCAGAGTGATGGTGACCGGGATTATCGCGGGCACGGGAGTTGCCATCACGACAGCGGCCTCGACAGGCTTGTCAGCCGAGGCCGCTTCCTTCGGCTCGGAATCCGCGGATTTTTCTTCGGCGCCGGGCTTGCCATCGACGGGCGCCTTGCCGGCTGCGGCCTGCTCGGCCACGACGATGGCGACGAGCGCGCCTATATCCGGCTTGGGCTGGGGCGCAGTCGGAGCTGTTTCGGCGGTCTCCGCGGCCGGCGCCACCGCGGTAGCTCCCTTGAGCAGCACCAGGGGCTGCACCGCCGCCGGCGCGGATGCAGCGGCTTTCTGCTCCTGCGCCGCGCCGGCCTTGCCCCCTGTCTCCGGCTTAGTCGCCGCAGCGTCGTCCTTCACCGTCGCCGACGCGTCCTGATCGCCGCTGCCCTCAGGCAGACTGAATGGCGCGGCGGCGCCATCAGAGCCACGCTCTGGCGCACGGCGACGCGAGGCAGCCTGCTCGGCATTGGTCGAGGCGACTGAGGAGGAGACGGCAGACATCAGGTAAATCCGGACCGCGGGCAGGAACATGCCCAGGCCGCGAGCAGCAAGTCTCGCGCCAGGATGCCCTTCCTTTGTTTTCAAGGCGGTAGCGGCCATGCCTGGACCGTTCGCGGCAAGATTCTCCTTGCCCTCTCCGATGAGGCGGCAGGATTTGCCGATCGCTCACTGGCCCGCCCCTGTCAAAGCCGGTATAGAACCGCCACATAGTCGCCTTCGCCAGGATGATCCCGTTCGCCATGACCTCCCCCCTCAACTCCCTCGACATCGCCAAGCCGCCCGCGGCGACGCGCGTCGTCGCGGCGATGTCCGGAGGCGTGGACTCGTCGGTGGTGGCCGCCCTGCTCAAGCGCGAAGGCTATGATGTCGTCGGCGTGACCCTGCAGCTTTACGATCACGGAGCCACTGTCCATCGGGCCGGGGCCTGCTGCGCGGGACAGGACATTCATGACGCCCGCCGCGTCGCCGAGACGATCGGCATCCCGCATTATGTTCTCGATTATGAGAGCCGCTTCCGCGACGCCGTGATCGAGCGCTTTGCCGAGAGCTATCTCGCCGGCGAGACGCCCATTCCCTGCGTCGAGTGCAATCGCACCGTCAAGTTCCGCGACCTGCTCGGGCTCGCCCGCGAACTCGGCGCCGATGCGCTGGCGACGGGACACTATGTCGTCAGCCGGGCCCTTGGCAGCGGCCATCGCGGCCTCTTTCGCGCCGCGGACGAAGCCCGCGACCAGAGCTATTTCCTTTATGCGACGACGCAGGATCAGCTCGACCTGCTGCGTTTCCCGCTCGGCGAAATCGACAAGGCTCAGACCCGCGCCCTTGCCGCCGAGCTCGGCCTGGCCATCGCCGACAAGCCAGACAGCCAAGACATCTGCTTCGTGCCGAATGGCCGCTATGCCGACGTCATCGAACGGCTAAAGCCCGGTGCTGCGCGCCCCGGCGACATCGTCCATCTCGATGGACGCGTGCTGGGCCGCCATGAAGGTGTCCTTCGCTACACTGTCGGACAGCGCAAGGGGCTTGGGATCAGCACGACGGAACCGCTCTATGTGCTGAGGCTCGATGCCGAACAGGCGCGTGTCATCGTCGGACCGCGCGAGGCTCTCGGCGTGCGTGAAGTCCGGCTGCGCGATCTCAACTGGATCGGCGATGTCGCGCTGGACGCCCTGCCGGCTGAAGGCCTCGATGTGGCGGTACGTGTCCGCTCGACCCGCGCCCCGCGCGAAGCCCGGCTGCGGCGTGACGATTCCGGCCTCATCATCGTGCTCGCGGGCGAGGAGGAAGGCGTCTCTCCCGGCCAGGCCTGCGTGATCTACGACCATGCCGGATCCGGTGCTCGTGTCCTGGGCGGCGGTACCATCATCTCGCCTGCGGCCCAGGCTGCCGCTGCCCGGCTCGAGCTTGCCCTCGCCGCCTCGTGACTGCGGCCCCGCCTCCCCCCACGCCACTCCGATCCAGTCGAGCTGCCCTATGCCTGTGACCTATGACCTCGAAGGCCAGAAGCGGGTCTATGCCACCTGGGCAAAGTTCTACGACAAGGTCTATTTGCGGCTGCTCGCCCGCGCCCAGCGCGAAGCCGTTGCGGCTGCTTGTGCCTGTGGCCCCGATATTCTCGAAATCGGCGTCGGCACCGGCCTGACGCTTGCCTATTTCACGCCGGACCGCCGTGTGCTTGGCGCCGATCTCTCGCTCGACATGCTGAAAGTGGCCAACCGCAAGGTCGCCAGCCAGGGGCTGAAGCATGTGAAGGGGCTGATGGTGATGGACGCCTGCCGCCTCGGCTTCGGCGACGAGCGCTTTGATGCGGTGACGGCGCAGTTCGTCATCACGCTGGTGCCAAACCCCGAACAGGCACTCGATGAAATGGACCGCGTCCTGAAGCCAGGTGGCGAGATCATCATCTCAAGCCGGCTGGTCGACGACAGTGCGCTGACAGCGCCGCTCTGGGCCGCGCTCGCACCGATCGCCAAGGCGATCGGCTGGAGCACGGATTTCAAGGTCCGCCGGCTGACGGATTGGGCCGCGCGGACAGGCCGCTATGACACCGTCCATGTCGGCAAGGGCTACTTCAAGGTCGTCAGACTGAGAAAGCGCCCGGCAAAGGCCTGAAGCCCGGCCGAGCGCAGTTACTCAGCGAAACCTGCGCTCAGCGATATTTGCTGGAGGAGGCCTGCGCGTTCGCCGCTTGCGGCGCAAAGCCGAAGCAGCCCTTCTGCACCATGTTCGGATCGTTCTGCTCAGCCATCCTCTGGCAGAAGCTCAGACGCGTGCAGTAGTCGGCGGCAATCCCCATGCCCGAGCCGAGCACRCCGAACTGGGTCTTGTAGGCGCAGGATTGCTGCCAGGGTTCGGCAGCCTGCACCGCGGCGGGAGCGATCATCACGAAGGGCACGGTCACCAGCGATAGCACAGCTGCGGCAGCGAGCAGGCTCCTTCGGGCGAGCAGCTTCAAACCCATCGAGAAGCTGAACTGTTCTTGTACGAGCGAGCTCATATGCGAGGGCTCCTGGATCATGGCCTCGCGAGCGACAGCGCACTGCGGCAACGGCAGCAACATGCAGCCCAGCCAGCGATGACCAACATTTGTACCCCTTTCATGTGAACTAGGCATGGCGTGGCCAGGATCAAGCGTCCCGTCATTGCAGGTAAGCATGGCGGACCCTGGACAATTGCCATGTCTGCCTCCGGGGAAGCCCCCCGCATCTGTGTAAAGGATGTGAAGCATGCACCAGCAGGCTTGACGGCTCACTGCTGTGCCCCCTATATCCGCGCCATCGCAAGCCACCGGCGCCGCTGTCGCCGGTCTTGGGGCGGGGTAGCTCAGCTGGTTAGAGCAGCGGAATCATRATCCGCGTGTCGGGGGTTCGAGTCCCTCTCCCGCTACCATCGCTCCCCACACTCCGTTTTCCGGAGCGGGAGCGCCGAGCAAAGCGTTCAGCTTTCCAGTGATTTTCACACGGATGCCGCCCTTGCGGCTCTCGTCCCTGTACACCGTCACGGCACTGACGAGGTCGCGCAGGTAGCTGATGGCCGCGACGCCGTCCGCATCGTCTCCATGGTTCAGATCCCGGTACAGCTGCTTCAGCTGGTCCTGGTAACGCTTGAGTGCGGCGGGGTGCAGGACCACCACCTGCTCTTCCTGGGGCACGGCGTCGAGTTCGGCTTGGAGCGCCTTCTTCTCCCT
Organism: Allobosea sp. P1_A7; assembly: GCF_056406775.1. NCBI lineage: Bacteria > Pseudomonadati > Pseudomonadota > Alphaproteobacteria > Hyphomicrobiales > Alloboseaceae > Allobosea > Allobosea sp. P1_A7. The sequence continues at coordinate 3,879 of NZ_JBFTZN010000092.1, read as the reverse complement.
GGCCACGGCGTTCATACGCGGTATCGCATCGGGGCCGGGATCGTCGAGCTTCTGAAGCATGTCCAGCAGACGCTCGCCCTCGCGGTTGAGGGCGTCCCATTTCCGCTGCAGGTTCGAGCGGTTCACGATGCGCTCATGGGCGAGTCGCTTACGCTCGGCGACATAGGCTTCGATGTACTCGATGATCAGCTTCGGGTGCGTCAGCTCCTCCTTCATCGCGCTGATCACCGTCCGCTCGATGGGCTCCAGGTAGAATGTCTTAGGGTCGGGGCAGGTGCCGTTCTCCGCTGCCGACGTGCATCGGACACGGACCTTGCCGCTCTTGTCCTTGCCATTGGTCGACAGGCCCGAGCCGCAGGCCCCACACTTCAGCAGGCCCGAGAGCAGCCGCTTCGGACGACGATGATCTTTCGTGGTCTCCGCGTGCGGGCTGCGCTCCTTCTCGTGGGCGGCGTCCCAGAGATCCTGCGGGATGATGCGCAGCTCCGGCACATCGGTGGACTGCCATTCGGACTTCGGGTTCGCGCGGGAGAGCCGCTTGCCGGAGTCTGGGTCTTTGATCATCCGGACCTTGTTCCAGACGATACGGCCGACATAGAGCTGGTTGTGCAGGATGCCGTAGCCACGATCCAGCGAGCCGTTCAGCGCAGAGGCGTTCCAGTTCCGGCCGCGAGGCGGTCTGACGTTCTCGTCGTTCAGCTGGTAGCAGATCGCGCGCGGCGACATGCCGGCGACATAGCTGTCGAAGATGCGACGGACGATGGTGGCTTCGTCATCCTTGATCAGGAGCGTGCCCTTCTTGGCGGGATCGGGCCTGTAGCCATAAGCGATGCCGCCAGCCGACAGGCCCTGCTTGACCAGGCCGGTCATGCCGCGTCGGACCTTGTGGACGTTGTCCTCTCGGAACATCTGGCCGATCAGCCCGCGCAGGCCGACCATCAGCGTATTGGCGACGCCTTCGTGGACGGCGCGGATCTCGACGCCCCAATGCGTCATCCGCTTGTAGAGGCCGGCGAGGTCTTCCATGTCGCGGGAGAGGCGGTCGAGAGCTTCGACGATGACGACCTGGAACTCGCCGCGCTCGGCAGCGGTCAGCAAGGTCAGGAGGCCGTCACGTCCAATCAGCGAGGCCCCGGAGCGAGCCTTGTCAGCGTATGTCTTGACGACTTCCAGCCCTTCGCGGTCAGCGTAGGTCCGGCACAGGTCGATCTGGTCTTCGGTGGAGCGCTCGTTCTGAAGGTCGGTCGAGAAACGGGCGTAAATGGCTGCTCTGCGCATGGCTCACTTCCGCATCGCCAATGCGTGGTCTTCACGCGCGGCTTTGCGGGCGAGTCTGCGGACATATTCGAGGTCAATCAAGGGCTCGCCCACAGAATACTTGACCAGCACAGGCTTTGTGCCGGTCTCCGGTGCCCCGACGAGCGGGTCTGGCGGCGCAGCCCGCACCGCCTTTCGGATGATGATGGCCACGGCTCAGCGCTTCTTCTTGACCACCTTGAAGCCGCGTGTCGGAGCCGGGAACGGTTCGGCGACCACCTCGGGCTCGGGTGCCGGATCGGGGGCGAGCGCGGCGCGGACATCGCTGAGCGTGACATGCGGCTGGCCGTTGATCAGCTGGGTGGACAGCTTGGCCGTGGCGATGAGGCCGCGCAGCATGGCGATCCCACCGGCCCCCGGCAGATGGCGGGCTACGGCAGCAAGCCGGAGCGGCGTGTCGTCCTTGATCTCGACGGTCATGGCGTAGCCTTCCTTCATGGCTGTTAAATTACAGTGCTGTGCAATTAATTGCAATCAGGCGTGAACGTGGTCGATCTTCAGGCCCCAGTTCAGATGGACCAGAGCGGAGGCGGCGGTGCGGGTGGCGGCCGGCAAGTCGGTGGCCTTGAGGTCGAGCGGAGCGCCTGCCTCGATCCGCGCCTGCGTCACGAGATGGGCATACGGCCCTTCGAGCTTGTCGAAGTTCTGCTTCAGGTCGCGCGCCATGTCGGCATAGACCTCGGGCGAGACCGCCTCGCAGGCGTGGTGCTGTCTCAGGTACGAGCAGATCAGCCACCAGGAGACGAGCCCCTTCATGCCGGTCTTGCGGACGAAGGCATATTGGCCATCGGCGTAGGGCCGTGAGGGGTCAGGTTTGCCAAGGGGGGATAGAGAGTGCCTCCAGGGCCGGATTGACCGCTGGCACCCCTGCCCCGCCCTGGGAGACCAGTTCGTCCGGCGTGGGTGAGACGACTTTCTTCTTGATGATGATCGGCATCAGCGTCGCCTGCCGGGTGCGAGCTGGTCGTGAGCGATTTCAGGCAGGCGCATTGCGGGCTCCCTTCTTCACGGCTTCGATGGCGCTGATCTTCAGCAGGGCGAAGGTCCGCATCACCTTCTTGTCGAGATCCCAGGCTTCGAGCAGCCATTGTGGCTCGATGTGCCACTCGTTGACGCCCCAGAGCAGGCCGACCGGATGGACGCGGCGGATGCCGAACTCGCCCTGCCAGTTTGTGTACTGCAGCACGATGTCCCGCATCAGGCCGGCATTGACCATGCTCGGCTTGGCGGGCTGGCTGGGCCTGGCTGGCGTTGCCTCTGCGGTGGCCGTCTGGCCGGTCTGGGCAACGAGCGTCGCGCGACCCAGCGGGGTCAGCGTCCAGCGATTGTTCTGCCGGTCGAAGGTGCACAGCCCCATCCGGCGGCAGGCGGCGCGGGCGCGCTCAATTTCCTTGGACGCAAGCGGGAGTTTCTGGCGGCTGTGGACCTGATGCAGAAACTCGCGCTCGGCTTCGGCCAGCTTCGTGGTGGGCGTCAGGTCTTTGGGCGACGACAACGGTGTTCTCCTGGGCGAGGCGCTCGCGCTTCCAGCGGGCGTTCATGCAGTTGTCGTTCTCGCCGTGGCAGGGCTGGAGGTAGCCGTGCTTACAGAAGCTGCAGACGACGAGGACGGGGTTGGTCAGGGCCGGCTTAGGGCTTTCGGACGATTTTGATGCCAGCGGGGCGTCGGGCTTCTTGCGCGGCTCCTCCACCAGCGGGGCCGGTTCTCGCGCCGTCTCGACATGACGCTTCTTCACGATCTTGATCGGCATCGTCGCTCTCCTTGTTCATTGCAATTAATTGCAGGGCATCAGACTTCCCGCACGGGGTCGAGGCTGTAGAGCGAGCCCTGCGTGCAGTAATTGGCGAGGAACCAGTCTTCGGTCCCGGCGAGGGTCAGACAACCACGCGGCGCGGTCATCACGTCCTGACGGTTCTCGCGGCCGGCATAGGTGAAAGCGATCCTGAAAATCTTGCGGCGCATGGTGCCCTCCTTGGCGGTATGACCGTGGGCCGAAGCCCCTGCCTTTCGTTCTAGCAGAGTGGCCGGGTTTTGCAATTAATTGCATATTATCGGCCGAGAATGTTTCACCAGTCCTGCCAAGGTGCTTCACCCTCGATCCGCCATTGCGTGCCGTTCGGCGTGTCGACCAGGGTCGCGTAGAAATACGCCTTCAGGCCGAGGCCCTCGGGCTGCGTCTTGTTTGCTGCCTGGACCAGGGCGGCGACTGCGGGGGCCTGACCCTGCCAGAAGCCGGCGCGATCTTCCCCGTAGATTACGACGCTGCCCTCTCCGCCTATGACGGAGCGCTGGGCCTTTACGATCTGCTGTGTCCCGCCCTGCATCTTCACTTCTCGACTCCCGTCAACTGGGCGATGGCATCCTAAAAACGCACTTCCCTTTGGCGCAGCTCAGCGTTCATCTGGTACGCGGCGGTGTTCTTGTAGCTTTCGCAGGTCTTCCCAACCAGCATCACGAGGGCGAGCTGGATCTGGGCGGTACTACGGGCGAGTTCGAGCAACAGGGCTTCCTGGGCGGGAGTCATCTTCCTAATCCTCAATCGTGCGGGGGTTGGTCATGCG
>NZ_JBFTZN010000091.1:0-19140 GCF_056406775.1 Allobosea sp. P1_A7 | reverse complement strand
GTCTCCCGGGGCGCGCCCCGGGAGACCGGCGGCAGCGTTATCACCGATGCTTCTCCCGACGGTCGGGAGAGGGATTTCGGTGATCAAGCTCGGGGAGATGATTATGATCCTGGATCTTCATCGGCAGGGCCCGTCGGTGTCGGCGATCGCCAAGGCGACAGGTGCCGACCGCAAGACGGTGCGCAAATACATCGCGCGAGGACTGGAGCCGCCAGCATACGGGCCTCGCAAGCCGCGGCAGGCGGTACTCGATCCCTTCACATCCTATCTTCGCGAGCGCATCGCTCGCTATCCTGGCCTGACGGGGAGCCGTCTATTCCGGGAACTGAAGGATCGCGGCTACTCCGGCGGCTACACGGCCGTCACAGACTTCCTTCGTGACATTCGCCCGCCGCTGCCGATCAGGGTTTCGAGGTGCGCTTCGAGACGCCGCCCGGCGAACAGGCTCAGGTCGATTTCGCCCAGTTCCAGGTCGTCTTCACCGACGAGCCGACGACGCCGAGGATCGTCTGGCTGTTCTCCATGGTGCTCAGATTCAGTCGATTGATCTGGGCACGCTTCGTCGTCCATCAGGACCTGCCGACGGTGCTGCGCTGCCACGTCGCCGCCTTCGAGGCCTTGGGCGGCTCTCCCAATGAAGTGCTCTACGATCGGATGAAGACCGCCGTGATCGGCGAGGCCGAGACCGGCGGCATCATCTACAATCGCGCCCTCGTCGACCTCGCGCGGCATTATGGCTTTCATCCCAAGGCCTGCAAACCCTACCGCGCCAAGACCAAGGGCAAGGTTGAGCGGCCATTCCGCTTCATCCGCGAGGACTTCTTCCTTGCCCAATCCTTCCGCAGTCTCGACGATCTGAACGGGCAGCTCCGCCATTGGCTCGACACCGTCGCCAACCCCAGAACGCATGCCACCACGCGGCGTAGCGTCAGCGAGGCTTTTGCCGAGGAACAGGCATCGCTGCGGCCGTTGCCCCTGGCACCATTCCGTTCGGTCCTGAAGCTTGAACGGCGCATCAGTCGTGAGGGGATGGTCAGCGTCGGCGGCAACTTCTATTCCGTTCCCGACGCGACCAAACGCCGGACCGTCGAGGTGCACACGCTGGCCGAAGAGGTCCGCATCTTTGACGATGGTCTTTTGATCGCCGCCCATCCCGTTCTCGAAGGCACGCATCAGCGGCGCGTCGAGCCCCCATCGCAAGATCCACGACCGACAGCGTCGTCACGCCCATCACGATAACGGCGTCACCCTCCGCAGCGCCGGCGACAAGGTGGCCCAGCGCCCGCTCGCCTTCTACGACGCCGTCGGCCGCGCATTGGCCCAGGAGCGGCGCCCATGACAACCTCCCTGGACATCACACCCCTCGACGATCGATCGGATCCGGCACGACCTCGTCGGCTTGAAGATGCCGCGGGCCCTCGAGGCGCTCGATCATGTCGTGCGTCGGCTTGAGCAAGGCGAGATTGCCGCCCTCGAGGCCATCGACATCCTCCTCTCGGAAGAGCTGACCCTTCGCGAAAACAGCCGGATCAAGACTGCGCTGCGCATGGGACGCCTCGCTACCATCAAGACCCTCGCCGGCTTCGACTTCTCCTTCCAGCCCTCGCTTGACCGTGATCGCATCCTGGCGCTCGCCCAACTCGGCTTCATCGCCCGCGGCGAGGTCGTCCACTTTCTCGGGCCGCCTGGAACCGGCAAAAGCCACCTGGCCATCGCTCTCGGCGTCGAGGCCGTCAAAGCCGGACGGAGTGTCTACTTCTGCACGCTCGCCGAACTCATTGCCGGGCTCGCCCAGGCCGAACGAGAAGGCCGCCTTCGGGAACGCTTGCGAGGAGCAACCCGACGCGGTCTGGCAGGAGCTGGATGGTTTTCTAAAAGGCGTGGTCGAACCGGGCTGATGCACGTCGGCTTTTCAGCGGAGTGTTCTTCTGGATGATGGAACGATGGGATCCTCGATTTGGTTAGAAAATTCGATCACGACATTGTTTCAAGTACGGAGCCTGAAATGACTAATGACGAGATTTGGGATCTCGAGAAGCGCTTTTGGCTTGAAGGCCTGGAGACATACGAGGGCCTGATGGCCCAGGAATGTCTAATGGCATTTCCCCGCATCGGCGTCATAGGCGCTGACGAAATTGTTAAAAGCTTGAGGGGAGCACCCCGTTGGTTATCGGTCGAGATGTCTGACCGACACACCCGTCGGACTGACTCTGCACTGGTTATCCTCGGTTATACGGCATCGGCTCGCCGGAAGGACTCCGAAGTATACCGATGCTTTTGCACTTCGACCTATTGGGCTCACGACGGTCATTGGCGCCTAGTCCAGCATCAACAGACATCCCCCAATTGACTTGAAGGCGCTTTCTATCGGCCGCGACAGATAGGATCCGAGCCTGGGGGCTTGGACATATGACGATTTCAGAGCTTCCGCTTAAATCGAGCGTCGACATCGACGAGCCGGTTCGGCGGTTTGAAGCCTTCACGGACGCAGGGCGCCGGCGGGACAGGTCGGCCGAGGTCATGGCCTCCGCAGCAGTTGTTCACCTGGCGGCGCGAGCTCCGCAAGGCGTGCCGGCGGTGGTCCGCACCGGAACTGCACCACTTTGGAGCGGACGGTGCGACTAACACGCCCCCAGCCGCGGCGCAGTCCAAGCATCCCTTCTCGGGCTGATCGCAGGCGTTGCCGCGGCTTCGAGTTACTGCTGGGGCGCTAGCCAGGACAGATCAGCCAGCAGCGTGCCATCCCCACGGTCGTCATTCACAGGATCGATTTTGACGATCGATCCGCTGTCACCATCGGTCTGGAAGAACGATAGCTCTTGTTTCGCCTGATCGATTACGAGTACCGACAACCGACCCGTCCAGCAGGCGCCCGTGTCCAAAGATATCCTATTCTCGGTGACCACCGGTCGAGGAGGGGCCATAACCGAGTGGCCGTGGACGATGACCCGAGGCAGCTTGCCGTGATGATCGAGAAATGGCTGACGGATCCCCATCRAATCATCAGGCGATTGACTCCCTAAGGCGACGCTGGGCCTAACGCCGGCATGCACAAATAGAAGAGGGCCGTCCTCAACCATGAAAGTGGATCGGCGAATTAGGTCGAGATGGCCGGGATGCCGACTAAGGATGAAGCGCTGTGCATCGTCGATGTCGAGGTCGCAGTAGGAGTCTATGGTTTCCCTGCCGCCGTCATGGAACCAAGCGCGGAGCCGGCGCCGGTCATTCTCCAAAAATCGGAGGAACCAGTCGTCGTGATTGCCACGCAGAAAAATTGAGGCAGGATGGTCGGCCAGGGCACGACCCACAATCTCGAGACACCCCTTAGCATCTCGGCCACGGTCGACAATATCGCCAAGGAAGATGATGCGCGGCGTGCCGCCCCTGCGAGCCGCATCCTCCTCGCAGAATGTGATGACGGTTTGAAGGAGGTCAGAGCGGCCGTGGACGTCGCCTATGGCGTAGGTGAGAAGCATACGCACCAGCGTACACTATTCCAGGAATGTAGGGGGCAGCCGCTGCGATTGTCAGCGAGCAATGCGGGTCGTCGAGTTGTAAGAGCGTCGCCGTCAGGCGACGTCCCTGAGAGCGGGCTGTGCCGGATAGGCCCAGGGCAGCAGTTCATCGATGCGGCTGTTGGGATGGCCGCTGACGATTCTGGCGATGACGTCGGTGAGATAGGCGTGCGGCTCGACGCCGTTGAGCTTTGCGGTTTCGATGAGCGAGGCGATGACGGCCCAATGCTCTGCACCACCGTCGGAGCCGGCGAAGAGCGCGTTCTTTCTGGGGCGAGCGGCCTGATTGAGCGCTCGATGGTGTTGGAGTCGATCTCGATGCGGCCGTCATTGAGGAAGAGGCTCAAGCCCTGCGAACGCGAGAGTGCGTAGCGAATCGCCTCGGCGAGTTTCGTCTTTGCGGGCCCGGACTGAGCGACCTCATAGAAACGTCGCCGCACATGCGACCAGCACAGGGCCAGGCAAATCTCGCCGCTACGGCTATGGTGACTATAAAGTGCTGGCCGATCGCTTGACGTTGCGGGGGGCACGGCAAAGAATTGGGGGCGTGATCCGCTCGCAACAGCACGTCCGCTGAGAATGATTCTGACAGGCAGCCAGCCCGTTACGGCCTGCTCAATCGGAACAAGTGTGCAAGGCAAGCGTTCGCGCCAGAGGCCGCAGGAGCACTCACGATGCTTATGGTCTGGCTGGGAGCTTTGTCGTTTTTTGCTGGTAGTCTGGTTCTGGTCGGCAAGGCCGTCTGGAAAGGGCCAATGAGCCGGGCCGATCGGTCGCCTGCGGATGACACGCATCAGTCCCTGGAACCTCCAGGGCCCGGCATCTCGGTCTTTGCCTTGTCACGGAACTGGCCGGGTTTGGCGCTCATGGGGCTCGGCGCGGTGCTTTTGCTCCTGGGCGGAGTTTTCTGAGCGATCGGCTCAAAGAAACTCCACTCAATCACTCAGGAGACGACACCGGACAAGTCCGCGGACGCACCACGGCCCCTGTTCTCGTCGAATCGGATCCAGCCTTCGCGTTCGTAGAGGGCTCGCCTGTCCTCCCGATCGATCGGCCGGCCGCTCCTCATGATAGCTTCGGCGATAGCTCCGACACCATCCACATTGCGGACGGCAACAAGTGCGCCGCCACGCCTGACCATCTCGGCGACCGTGTTGGCATCGCTGTCGTTGAGGCCCGCCCCCGTCAGCGCCCCTATCAGGGTTCCCGCCGCCACACCGCCAGCGGCACCCAGAGCCGTGCCCGCTATCAACCAGCCGGCCGCAAGCACCGGGCCGACCCCGGGGATAGGCAAGGCGATGAGGGCTCCGAGGAGCCCCGCCCCGCTACCGACCAGGCCGCCAGCTTCCGCAGCCTTGCCGATAGCATCATGCCGACCGACAATGCTGATCTGGACTGCCGAAATCCCTGCAGCCTCAAGTTCCCTGACGACAAACGCCGCCTGCTCGTAGCTCTCGTACGACCGGATGAGGGTGCCTGCCATGAAGGCCCTCCTTTGCTGGATTGTACCCCTGACGAACCCACTCTGCGCGCGCTTGTTCCCCTCCACTTGCGCAGGGTTCGACTGCCCGACTTTGGGTAGAAACTTCAACCGCTTCGATTATCCGGCCCTTTTGAGCGCTGTCCTTCAAAATGAATGCCCGAAAACGTCGGCCTGATGATACAATGAGTTGACCTGCTGTTCGGAAGGTTGAGGCCCGCTCCGACTCCGCACGCGCGCGCCTCAATACTGTTCGGACCCGTTAGCAATTGACATTGCGACGAGCCAAATTCGATGCTCGAATTATCCATTCGCCCGGCGAGACGTGCGTTTCGATAAGGCCTGGCAAAGCCCGCGAGGGTTGATGGAGCGAAGCATGGACGGCCACGCGAAGCCCGCGGTCCGCAGCTCGAGCACAGTGGCTGCGAACGATCTTGCCCGCCAGGTGCTGGAACAGACAACACTCTTCCACTTCACCGATCGGTTGTTTCGAGCCCGCACCCTCGCCGATATCTATGAGGCAGCCCTCGACGCCATCTGTGAGGCCCTTATGTGCTCCCGGGCTTCCATCCTTCGCTTTGACAATGGCGGGACAATGCGTTTCGTCGCCTGGCGCGGACTTTCGGATACGTACCGCGCAGCTGTCGATGGTCACTCGCCCTGGAAGCGCAAGGATCGAGAGGCCGATCCGATCTTCGTTTCGGACATCGCCCATTCCGACGAGCCACAGCAGCTCATCGAGAGGATCATCGGCGAAGGCATCCAGGCTCTGGCCTTCATCCCGCTCGCCGGAGCCGATGAGCTGGCCGGGAAGTTCATGGTCTATTACGACACGCCCCGGGTGTTCACCGATCATGAGCGCGATCTCGCCCTGCTCGTCGCCCGCCAGCTCGGCTTTGCCATCGAGCGCCATGCCAGCGATGCCGCTGCCCGCCGGCTGACGGCGCTCGTCGAATCCTCCGATGACGCCATCATAGCCAAGGATCTGGACGGATATATCACGGACTGGAACCCCGGCGCCGAGCGGCTTTTCGGGTATCGACGCGAGGAGGTGCTGGGCCAGTCGGTCATGCTGCTCATTCCGGAAGATCGGCAGGAAGAGGAGCCAGGAATACTGGCACGCGTTCGCGCAGGAGAGCGCATCGAGCGCTTTGAAACGATCCGTCGGCGCAAGGATGGGACGCTTGTCGCGATCTCGCTGACCATTTCGCCGATCAAGGACGCCAGGGGTGCGATCGTCGGGGCGTCGAAGATCGCCCGCGACGTTTCGGATTGGCAGCGCGCGCAGGAGCAGCAAAACATGCTGCTGCGCGAGATGAACCATCGCATCAAAAACGTGTTTGCGCTCACCAGCGGTATCGTCAATCTCAGTGCGCGCTCGGCCTCCAGCCCGCTTGAGCTCGCGGCAACGGTTTCCGAGCGACTCGCCACTCTGTCGCGCGCGCACGCCCTGACGATGTCCGCCATCGCCGCGGGCGGCGAACCCGCGGCCGCCACGCTGCACGCTCTGATTGGGGCAATACTTGCTCCCTACAAGGCCGGTGAGCGGCCGCGCAGCGAGGTTCGCGGGGCCGACATTCAAATACCCTCCGCCCTGGTGACATCGCTCTCGCTGCTGCTCCATGAGTTTGCGACCAACGCTGCCAAGTATGGCAGCCTCTCCACCGAGGAGGGCATCGTCGAGATCACATGTTCCGATCGGTTGTCGGAGTTCCTGATTGTTTGGCGCGAGCGCGGCGGACCGCCCCCGACCAAAACTGCAAGCGAAGGCTTCGGCAGCCGGCTGGTCAAGGCGACGGCAAGTCAGCTGGGTCGGATCAGCAGAACCTGGGACCCGTCGGGCGTGGTCATCGAACTTGTCATCGAGCGTGACAGACTCGGAGAGTAACTCTTAGGAATCCCCACGTATCCGCTATTCGCTGCTCAATTCCATGGATCGTCGCTGCGCGATCGACTCGGTGAGCCGCGGGATTTTTCGCTCACGTGGCCGGAGCTTTTTATAAGGGCCTGCGTTATCAAAATCATGCGGAGCCTTGGGCCGCGAGCCGGGTGAACGATCTTGAATATGCCGCTGGCGCCCTTTCCGATCGTGGGTATTGGTGCATCTGCAGGTGGTATCGAGGCTTTAAAGACATTCTTTGAGGCCCTGCCGCCTGATACAGGCATGAGTTATGTCGTCGTCACGCATCTAAGTCCCGATCGGGAAAGCTATCTCCACGAGATTCTTGGGCGTTTCACGACGATGCGCGTGATACCCGTCAAGCGGGATGCGCTGGCGAAGCCCAACACCGTCCATGTCATGATGCCTGGAACGGTCTTATCGATCAGTGCGGGCAAGATCCGCGTGCGAGTCTTGCCAAAGGGACAGCGTGAGCCCAAACCGATCGACGTGTTCCTGACCGCGTTGGCGCATGACCGGAAAGAACATTCGGTCGGAATTATTCTGTCGGCGGCGATGGCGATGGCGCTCTCGGCGTCAAGGCGATCAAGGCCTTGTCGGGTCTTACGCTTGCGCAGACGGTTGGCGGCACCGGTCCGCGCCATTCCGGCATGCCCGAATCCGCGAGGGCTACGGGGATGGTGGATTTCGCAGTTCCCGTCGAGGAGATGGCGGGACGACTACTCGACTACACGCGTTCAATACGTCAGGCCAACCTGACGCCAGGCGAAACGAGCGACGAATTTCGCCCGCGCGCTGAGGATATCGAGACGATCCACGAGATCCTGCGAGCCAAGGCTGGTCATGATTTCGCGGGCTATAAGCAGAATTCCTTTTTGCGCCGCTTGCATCGACGTATGCAGATTGCCCGCATCAGAAGCCTGCATGACTACATTGCTCTGCTGTCGGAGAACGCCGAAGAGGTCCGGACTCTCTTCCACGACCTTTTGATCAACGTAACGGCATTCTTCCGCGACCCCTCGGCCTTCGCCGCACTGGCGAAAAACATCATCCCGAAGCTCTTCGAATCTCGCGGTGTCGCCGACACGGTGCGCGTTTGGGTCCCGGGATGCGCGACGGGGGAAGAGGTCTATACGCTCGCTATCTTGATGCGTGAACACGCCATGTCGCTGCAGGTGCCTCCCTCTGTCCAGATCTTTGCGACCGACATCGACGTCCATGCACTGAATGTTGCGCGAGCGGGGCGCTATCCTCCGGCGGTGCTCGCCGGCGTCAGTCCCGAGCGCTTGCGACAATTCTTCCGGCTCGAAGGCGGTAGCTATGTGCTGACAAAGGACGTCAGGGAAATCTGCAACTTCTCGCCGCACAGCGTGCTTCGGGATCCGCCCTTCTCCAGGATTGATCTCGTGTCCTGCAGAAATCTCCTGATTTATCTTGGCCAGGATGCGCAGGCGCATGTGCTGCCCACCTTTCATTATGCCCTACGACCGTCGGGATATCTGTTTCTCGGATCGTCCGAAAATGTCAGCCAGTTCGCGGAACTGTTCACCGCTGTGGACAAAAAGCATCGTATTTTCCGCAGTCGGTTCGAGGCCAAGTCGATGGTAAAGCTTCCGGCAGTCATTACCGGATCACAAACGACATCGACGCACGAAAAAGGGATCAACCTGCGTCGGAGCGCGAATACTGTAGCGGAGTTGCGGGATGTCGCTGAAACGAGGGTGCTTGAGCGGTTCGCTCCGCCCCATGTCATCGTCAATTCCGACGGCGACATCATTCATTTCTCGGCCCGCACAGGTCGCTTTCTCGAGGCTTCCGTCGGTGTGCCCAGCCGGCAACTGCTGACAATGGCTCGTAAAGGCCTGCGCCTGGATCTGCGGGCGGCATTTCGCGAAACGATCGAAACGGGGCGGGKCGCGACCCGCCATCATGTGCCGGTGGAAGGCGACGGCGATCGCGTCCAGAACATCACATTGACGATCGAACCCTTCAGCCTCCGCAACGATGGCGCCTTCTACCTCGTCATCTTCTCCGAGAGCGGTGAGGTTTCCTCCGAATCCGCCAGCGCATCGCGATCGGTGGATCCCGTCGCGGTCCAGCTCGAGCGGGAGCTGCAGGACACGCGCGATCGGCTGCAATCGATGGTCGAGGAGTACGAAACCGCGTTGGAGGAGCTCAAATCCTCCAACGAGGAACTCGTTTCCGTGAATGAGGAACTTCAGTCCTCCAATGAGGAACTCGAGGCTTCAAAGGAGGAACTGCAGTCTCTCAACGAGGAACTGCACACCGTCAACGCGGAGCTTGCCGGCAAGGTAGACGCCCTCGATCTCTTGAATGCCGATCTCAACAATCTCTTTGAGAGCACGCGTGTCGCGACGATCTTTCTCGACAAGGATCTCGTGATCCGGTCCTTCACGCCGGCGGCATCGCAGATATTCAATGTTCGGCCCAGCGATCACGGGCGGCCTCTGAGCGATTTGTCGAGCCGCATCGATCTGCCCGCCTTGAAGGAAGACGTCGATCAAGTCCTGTCCGAAGGACAGCTCATCGAACGCCAGATCGTCCATGACGAAGGCCGCCAACATTTTCTGATCAAGATCGCACCGTATTTCACACAGCAGAAGAAGGTCGATGGTGTGGTGATGTCCTTTGTCGACATCACCAGCCTGACGCTCGCGGAAGCACAGAAGCGTCTGCTAAACCTCGAACTCAACCACCGCGTCAGGAACATGCTCGCTGTCGTCATCGGCATCGCCAGGCAGATGGAGAAATCGGACGGCTCTCCCAAGCTTGCCAGCGAAACCTTCGTCAATCGACTGCTTGCGATGTCTCGTGCGTTTGAGGCGCTGTCACGCGAGAACTGGAGCGGCGCGAATGTTGGTTCGCTCGTCCATGGAGAAATTCAACCCTATGACAATGGACGCATCAGGGCCGAGGGACCGGACGTTCGCCTGTTTCCAAACCAGGTCCTGTCGATGGGTATGGTCTTGCACGAGCTCACCGCGAATTCGGTGCGCTACGGCGCGCTGTCGTCCGACTCGGGCAAGCTGTCGATCGCCTGGCGTCTGGAAGGCGAGGAGCATTCCCGGCAGGTCAGCGTGACCTGGAGTGAGCGCACGGAAGCTGAGATCATACCGCCCGAACGCTATGGCTTCGGTCTCAAGATTGTCGAACGTGAAGGGGCCTATAACCTGAACGGCAAGACAGTGATCGAATTCTCCAAACATGGGCTGGACGTCCATTTGACGTTTCCCATCGCGTTGGAATCGGCCGCTGCTGCCTAGGCGCGGTCGGAGCGGCGACCGCGATCGTTCAGCCGAGCGCATCTGGCGACACAGTTCTGAATGGCTCCGCCAACATGCTGGCGGAGCTTCTTTGCTGGTGACGTTTGACGTTGCCCCATTCTTTTCTAGCGCTCAGTTCGTTTCGGTTTAGAGCCCGTTTTGGCAGGCATAGACACTAATGAGCGTCTGCTTTCGTTAGTTTCTCAACGTCAAGTGGAGCGGCCCTCAAATGCGCTCTTCCCCAACCGGATCCGGTTCTATTTCCTCAAAGACGGGCTGAAGACCTTGCTGAATGTCGCGAATGCCATCGGTCCGCTGATGGTTCTCATCGTCGGTGGCTGGATGGTGATCCAGGGGCAGACGACGATCGGCACCGTCGTCCCCTTCATCTCGGGCCTGGAGTGCCTTTCCAGTCCCTTGCGCGACCTGCTCAACTTCTGCCGCGAGTACCAGCAGGCGAAGGTGCAGTACCAGATGATCGGGCGCTGGGTCGAAGGCAAGAGCTGAGCCGGCGGCGTCTGGTCCACGCCAGGCGGGCCGTATCGGCCAGCCGCCCGGCTTCCGTCCCGACACAATCCGCGCGGCGGGCATGGAACTCCACGCGGCGAGCAGGGTTCATCGCGAATAGTGTCCATGCGGATGGAGAAACCATGCCGAGCGACCCGATGAGCCAGACCCCGCCACCAATCCGCGACGAGCCCGGAAATAATCGCCTGGTCATGGATGTTCCCGGCGGCCAGGCTTTCGCGACCTACCGGCGCATCGACGGCTATCTCGTGGTCTCGCATACCGAGGTTCCGCCGGCTCTGCGCGGTCGCGGCCTCGGCTCGCAACTCGCGCGCGGCGTGTTCGAGTTTGCCCGCGGCCGGGGCGAGAAGATCGTGCCGGCCTGCTCTTTCCTGGCAAACTGGGCCAGCCTCCACCCCGACTCCCAGCACGTGCTCGCCGGCCGTGCGGAGGCAGCACGATGATCGATCACATCTCGGTTGGAACGAATGACATCGCCCGGGCCCGCGCCTTCTATGACGCCGTTCTGGCAGAGCTTGCTGAGCAGCAGCGAGCGTGCCGTGAATACGACGCCCATTACTACGGCGGCTTCGTCTTCGACCCCGACGGCAACAAGATCGAGGCCGTCACCCGTTCATCCCGGTGAAAGGAGGATGCTATGCCTGCCAAATCTGCCGCCCAACAGAAAGCCGCCGGTGCCGCGCTCGCGGCCAAGCGTGGTGACATAAAGAAGAGCGAACTCAAGGGGGCCTCGAAATCGATGGAGACATCGATGAGCGAGACCGAACTCGAGAAGATGGCCTCGACCAAGCGCAAGGGAAAACCCGAGCACAAGACCAAGCACTGAGCGCTGCTGCGTCTCGCGAGCCGCGGCATGATGCGAGGCGCTGCGGCGGCGCGGAGATCGGGGCGAGGGTTCGTTACCGCCGAGGTCATGCCGGCGGGGATGTGCGTCCCGCGAACGGGAGCAGAACGTGTTCGCCGATTTCAAGCGGGACGACATCGACCTCGAGGGCGCGCGGCTGCATGTCAGACATGGCGGGGCGGGGCCGCCTGTGCTGCTCCTGCACGGGCATCCGCGGACCCATACGACCTGGCACCGCGTCGCCCCGATCCTGGCTCGGACGCATACGGTCGTCTGTCCCGATCTGCGCGGCTTCGGCCGCTCGTCGAAACCTGCCGACATGGCCGATCATGCCGGCTCGTCGAAGCGCGCCAAGGCCCGCGACTGCGTGAACCTGATGAGGCGGCTGGGCTTCGATCGCTTTGCCCTCGTTGGCCATGATCGCGGCTCCTACACCGCGTTCAGGGCAGCTATGGACCATCCCGAGGCCATCAGCCGCCTCGCGGTGCTGGATGGCGTGCCGATCCTCGAGGCCCTGGAGCGCTGCCGGGAATCCTTTGCGCGCGCCTGGTGGCACTGGTTCTTCTACGCCCAGCCGGKCAAGCCGGAACGTGCGATCCTGGCCGATCCCGCCGCTTGGTATGGCGGCACGGCCGAGGCCATGGGCCCCGAGAATTTCGCCGATTTCCAGTGCGCCATCCATGATCCGGAGACGGTTCACACGATGCTGGAGGATTACCGCGCCGGGCTCGGCATCGATCGCGCCCATGACGAGGACGATCGCAAGAACGGCCGCCAGTTGCGCTGTCCGCTGCTCTGCCTGTGGTCCAGCCGCGATGATCTCGAACAGCTTTACGGCGATGTCCTGGAGGTCTGGCGCCCCTGGGCTCCCGACCTGCGCGGGCACGCCATCGCGAGCGGTCATCACATGGCCGAAGAGGCGCCGGAAGAGCTGGCGGAGGCCTTGCTCGCTTTTCTGAACGACGGTCCTGAAGCCTAAGGGGCGGAGGACGCGTGTAATCTTGGTCGTCGCGGGGTCGTTGCCTGCTTCGCCTCACAGCGTTGGCCTCTTCTTAGGCGGTCGGCTCCCGCCAGAAGCGAACTACTGCCGAGGCTGGTGTTTCGCCTGCTCCAGGCTGGCGCGAGCGAGCATCGCTCCGAGCTCGGCGAGTGCTGTCATTGGAAGCACGAGAAGTATATCCGAATCGCCTGATGTCTAGAACTTGACGACGGCATCGCCGCGTGGGTCGCTGCTCACTTCGATCATGGTCGGTTTGAGCGACGGGGATCGCGATGCTCGGCTTCTCTGACTTGGAAACGGAATAGCCCTCTGATCTGGGAAATATATCACGCCGTTTAGCCCGTCCCGTTCGCCGGGCTCGGAATTTTTGCTTTTTCCCCTTGCAATCATAGCGTTGTAGCGAGTGAAGCCAATCATGCCATTCAGCTTTGCGTCGCCGGAAGACCTAGTGCAGCTTGAACTAGTGCTGCAAGAGGCCAGGGCCATCGTCGTCGCGCGTCAAAGCGATGATCCGCTGAGGGCGGCTGCCGAGAAAGAGCGACTGGCGCGGCCCGTTGCCGTTGGTTCGTAGAGAATTGAGACGCGATCAAGTCGAAGGACCGCCTGTGCAACGGAGCCGGAGTTCGGCTGTGAGCATTCGGCTCTTGCTTTTGCTGTCGCAGACGTTCCCTTCAAAATCTGACTTCGAAGCGCCCCTTGAGCGCGTGGTCGCGGGTGCGCTCACCGATGGCGGTGGAATAGGCCAGGCCGAGGTTAGTCGAGGCGCTGGCTCGCCAGTCGAGCCCGGCCTCGGCGATGAGTGCATTGCGGTCGATCTCCGCCGCATGGATCCGCGCCCGCGTGCTGCCCGCGGCGAAGGCGGCCGTTGCTTGTGGGGTCAGGTCGCCGAAGCCGTAGCGCCAGCCGAGCAGGCCGCGGGCGAAGAGCGGCATGGCACCAAGCTGCGCCTCGGCGCGCAGGCCAAGCGTCGCAAAGCCAAGCCTCTGCTCGCCGGAGAGGACGCGCAACGCCCCCGCCCCGCCTCGCTCGAGACCCGAGTCGCTCGATACCCCCAGCAAGGCAAGCTGGGCGAAGGGCTCAAATGCGAACCGCTCGAACTGGAAGGCATAGCCGAGTTCGGCAAAGGCCTGGAATAGCTCGCTGCCGCGTTTCGCACGTAGCGTATCGCCAAAGCTTCCGATCCGGACCTGACGGGTCAGGCTGGTCTCGCCGAAGGCGTAGCCCAGGCCGCCATCGAGTCGCCAGGCGCCGAAGCGCGCCCCGGCATAGAGCAACGCATGACCGCTCTCGATCCGCCCCGAGGAAAGCCGGCTATCGACGTCGAAGATCGACCGGGTGTAGCCGCCCGCGGCGCCGATCCGCAGCGAACTCGCACTGCCGTCGTAGAGCTTGAGATCAGCACCAAGAATGGCGCCGCCGGTGCGGCGCGTCAGCCCGGCCGCGTTGCCGTCGGCGCTGGTGTTGGCCTGCGCTCCAACCGCTTCGCCCCAGATGGTGAAGCGTTCGTCCAGGCGCGGATTCGGCATGTCGGCCACGCCCTGGCGGCCCCAAAGATCAGTAAAGGCGCCGGCCACCGGCGCGCCGGGCAGCGGCAGCAGGGGCCCGCGCAGGCGCCCCAGCACCGCGTCGCGCACTAGGCGGCTCTCACCGATCGCGACCGCAACGCCTTGGGCATGAGCCTCCCCAGAGAGCAGGTCGAACCCGGCGCGCGTTTCGCTGGGCTCGCTCATCACCGCGACGGCGTTCCAGACGGGACTGGTTGGCGACAAGGTGCCGACAGCGGCTCCTGTAGCCTGCTGATTGCGGGTTTGCGCGACACTGGCAAAGTCGAGATTGTTGCGGCGGAATGTGAGGGTGACGTCATTGCCGTTGCCACCGGCATAATCGAGCCGATGATCGAGGAACAACAATCTGTTGAGATCGCCGACCTTGCCGAAGGTGCCGGTGACGGCACCCGCCCCCTGCTGTTCGATGATGGTGAAGGGCCCATTCGTGATCGCCCAGCCCGCGACATTGTTCGGCGACAGCAAAAGGTCGAGCTTGGCACCGGTGATGTCGACGGACCCGGCGACCACGACGCGGTTGGTACCCGAGGGCCCGCCAACGATGGACAGGGTGCCGTGATTGACATAATCGCCCGCAACCACCTGTCGGCCGGAAGCGGTGCCGTCGCCGGGCATATGATTGCCGCCGGCGTTGATGGTTACCGGGGATCCGGCCGAGCCGATGGTGCCCCGCCCGCTGAGCGTTGCGCCGCTCAGAATAGCGATGGCGCCGCCAAGCTGGCCGCCTGAGGCATCGCCGACCGATAGCAAGCCGCCCGACACTGTCGTCGTGCCGGCAAAGCCGGAACTGTCGCCCGTCAAGCGAGCCGTTCCGGTGCCGTATTTGACAAATTCCCCTCGGCCCGAGATCGAGCCGGCATAGCTGCCGTCGGCCGCCTGATCGAGGGTGAGAGATGCGCCGGCGTCGATCGCGGCGTCGCCGCGGAAGCGGCCCGCCGCCGAGATGATCCCACCTGCCTCGATCACCCAGTCGAGCGAGGAGGTGCCGGTCAGGGTGAGGCTGCCGGCGCCGCGCTTGACCATTGCGCCGTCGATTCCGCCCAGGCCAGCGATATCACCACCGAAGCTGGCATTGCCGGCCTGGTCGAACACGACCGTGCCGGCATTGCCGATCGCGCCCGAAATCGAGCCGGCATGGCCTAGAAGGGTCCCGGCCCGGACCAACGTGTTGCCATAAGCATTGCTGCCCGTGAGCACCAGCGTACCGCCGCCCTGCTTGTGCAGATCGCCAGGGCCGGTGATGTCGCCGGCGGCTGTGAAGCGGTTGGCCCCGCCGTCAATGTCGAAGCCACCGCCACCCGTTCCGAGCACGATAGTCCTGTTGGTTGCGGTGTAGCCGGTCCCCGTCACTCGCAGGGCGCCACCATCGAAGGTCAGGCCACCGGTTGCCACGCCGAGATTGGCGTCGGACCCAACCGAAACCACGCCACCGGCCAGCGTCGTGCCGCCGGTATAGGTGTTGGTCCCGGTCAACACCAACGTGCCGCCGCCGACTTTGGCCAGAGTGTTGGCGCCGCCGTCGGCGATGACCGAACCGATCGTTGTCGAGACACCGCGGTCGACATTGAGCGTACCGGCACTGCCCGCCGCCGGCGTCAGCTGAAGGGTGCCGCCGCTCAGCACATAACCGTCAGTGGAAAACTGCAGGGTGTCGAAGCGCTGGGTTCCATCAACGGTGACGGTTCCCGCCGTGCCCGCGAACGCACCGACCGAGCTTGCCCAGCCGGCATTGCCGCTGCCTGAGACACTCGTCCAATTCGTGCCGATTCCCCGCCAGACTCCGGTCCCGCCATCGACCATGCCGTTGGATGTGGTGCTGGCGCCGTCCCAGAACTGCATGGTCTGGCCCGTGCCGAGCACCGACAGATTCACCTGGCCGGGAATCGTGTACTCCACCTTGTGGCCGGCGACCGTGAAGCCTGGGCGGGCGGAGGTGACGCTCTCGCTCGCGAAGGCGCTGCCAGGAGCCAGCGTGTTGTAGTCGAACAGCCGATAAAAGCCTGCCGCCGCAACCCGCGCATCGAGGGTCCCGCCCAGAGTCAGCGTGCCGTTGACCACGACCAGATCATTGCCGCCAGCTCCGGTACCGGCCACCACACCCGGCGTATTGAGCTCGAACACGGAGGTCGCGCCGGCGCCCAGCGTCAGATTGCTGTCAAAGGTCAGCGTGCCCGGACTGTTTCCAGCCGACAGCCTGCCATCGATGGTCACCGCGCCGGTGAGCGTGCCGGAGCCACCGAGGGTACCGCCTGCTGAGATAGTGACCGCGCCACCCAATGCACCGTTGCCGGCCGCATTGCCGACCAGCAGGGTGCCGCCCGAAACCGTCGTTCTGCCGCTGAACCCGGAGCTGTCGCCCGTCAGCACAGTCGTGCCGGAGTGGACCTCGACTGCGCCTGCACCGCCGATCTGCGGGGCAAAGCCGTAATGGCTGTCGGTGTGATTGAAGACGAGCGTGCCGGTACCAAGCGTGACAGTGGTGGCGTCGAGCATACCCGCAGCCGCTGCGCTCGCTCCCGCCGCCGCGCCGATATTCAGCGCGCCGACGCCCGACAATCCAACATAGAGGTTGCCGGAATTCGTCCAAGTCGAACCTGCGCCCGTCAGCGTCACGGCACCGATGGAATGTGTGCCGAAGCCGATAAAGCCTGTCGCACTGCTGACCGTGCCGCCGTCCGAAATGGTCAGGTTGCCACTGCCATTCAATCCGACGGCGAGATTGTTGGAAATGGACCAGGTGGAGTCCTTACCTGCCACCACCGTCGTGCCGATGGAGCCCGTACTGTCTCCGATCCAGCCCGCCGCACTGCCGACCGACCCGCCGTTCGAGACGGTGAGGTCGCCGCTGCCGTGATACCCGACGATGAGCTGGCCGGAACTGGTCCAGGTCGAGCCGGAACCGGTCACCGTCGCGGTACCGGTGGAATTGGCATTATAGCCGACATAGCCGTGGAAATTGCTCACCGCGCCGCCGGCCGCGACGGTCAGCGTGCCGTTGCCGGAGACACCGACAGCGAAATCACGGCTGCTTGTCCAGGTTGACTCGGAGCCCGTCACCGTCGCAGCGGAAGTGGAGCCCGCGCCGCCGGCGATATAGGCGGACGTATTGCTGACCGCGCCGCCGCTCTCGATGTTCAGCGCGCCGCTGCCGTCTTGGCCGACAGCGATGTAGCCGCTGTTCGTCCAGGTCGAGCCGGCGCCCGTCACGGTCACCCTGCCGGTGGAGCCGGAATTGAAGCCGATCATGCTCTCCGTGTTAGTGGCCGTGCCGCCCTGCGCCACGGTGAGGGTGCCGGAGCCGGAATGTCCAACGGTGAGGTAGTTACCGCTCGCCCAGGTCGAGCCGACCCCGGTCACCGTCGCCGTCCCGATGGAGCCCGCCTGATCGCCGATGATGCTGGACGTATCGATGCCGACAACGCCCCCATCCCCGATAGTCAGCGTACCTGAGCCGAAATAGCCGACATATATGCTGCTGTTGCTCGTCCAGCTTGAACCCGCGCCCGTCACGCTCACCGTGCCGGTGGCGCCGGCATAGAGACCGATTTGGCCGTATGTGCTGATGACCGTACCGCCTCCTTCGACAGCCAGCATACCCGGCCCGAATCTTCCGACATCCAGGACCCCGCCGACATTCCAGACGGGTGATGTGGCCGGAGAAGGATTTACGTCCCCGGACGTCGTCACGCTCTGCGCCGAAGCGGAAACGCTGGCCAGAAAGCCTCCAAGACAGCTAAGCGCCGTGGAGGCGAGGAGCACCAAGAAACGTCTGGAGGCGCCGAGCTGAAAACGAGCGTCAGCCTTTGGATCCGTCGTCGCTCGCATGCCCGCCCTCTGTCTCGAAGAGGGCACCAGATCAAACGGCTCGCATTTCCCCCTTGCTCGGGGATTCTGGTAGCAGCGTTCCGCGCGACGGTTTTGATCGATATTGCGGCGGGTTCACTCAAAACCGATGAAGATCGAAGCGTCGATGATGCCATCGTCGTTCCACGGCGCTTGCCGATGAAACTCGTAGGCAGGGCAGGCCGTCAGACGCCGCCGATGCATGGGCATCCAGACGGTGCAAATCGCGAACACTGCGTCAGCCACGGCGGAATAGGGACCTGCAACATCGAGGCTGGCATATTCGCCACTGCGGACGACATCGCCCCGAAAGGGTCCCGCGAGGCGTTCCGACAAGCGCTCGTGATCGAGAACGCAGCAATCATAGCGGATGAGGTGTTCCGGAGTTACCCCTGGATCGTCATAGAAAATGCCCACCGCTTGCCTGTTGGCCAAATCCACCCCCGCTCGGCGCAACATCGTGGCGAAGGCCCGCCAATAACTAGGGACGTGGGCGTAGCCTCCTTGAAACCGCATGGCGAGCACGGGAAGCGCGTGGTGCCGATGCGGCTTCGTCGTATCCGCAAATGCCCGATGGCGGAGCACGGGTTGAGGGGTCTTCGACCTCGCGATCAACCGCGCTTTGCGCGGAGGCAAACCATACTGCCGGGCGAACGCATGATTGAAGGCTGCCTGACTCCCATACCCTGCTTGGAGAGCGATATCGAGAATGCTGTGATCGCTGCGCGTGAGAAGTGCGGCCGCCAGACCCAGGCGCAGACGGCGCTGATAGTTGCCCAGCGTATCGCCAACCGCACGTTTCAGCCGGCGATTGAGTTGGAATGGGCTCAGGCCTACCGAGCTTGCGAGGTCAGCGAGGCCCACGCCGGACGAATTGATTGCCTCCATTCGCGCGAGGATATCGATGACTTCGAGATCGCCTACAGCCTGCGGCTTGCGATAGACACCATTTGAGCCTGTCACAGGAAGCAATAAAGAACCCATCCCGACAAGTAACCTTAGCTAGCACGCAAATGTGAGCATAATCACCATGCAACTGTAAGATAACACACTTACGCAGCGCTCGTCCTCCTCGATGGCAGCGGAGCTGGCACAGCTCATGGACAAGCAGGCGAAGGAGTAGCTCCGGGACCAAGATGCGCCATGTGCCCGAACGCATCGACTGCGACGGGCAACTGATC